>CAZPSM010000001.1:0-9284 GCA_964589125.1 uncultured Hyphomicrobiales bacterium
TTCTTTGCTTGATGAAAGGCTTTATAAACCATACTTGCCATTTCTTTTTTGTGGTACTCATTTGGTCCAAAAACATTGAAAAATTTTAGACCGACGAAAGTGTTTTCCAATGAATTCTCATAAACCCAACAATCGAAAAGATGCTTCGAAAAACCATAGGGATTCAAAGGCTTTAGTTCAAAAACTAAATTGTCGTTGTAGCCTAACTCCCCAGCCCCATAGGTTGATGCACTACTAGCATAAATAAAACGAGCATTGGTGTCCAAAGCATATTGTGCAAGTTTAATACTGTAGTGAAAATTGTTCTCTATTAAATAATCCATATCAATTTGAGTAGTATCTGTGCAAGCGCCTAAATGAACAATTGTATCGAATCGATAATTAGTAAATTTTTTTGTATTCAATAGTTCAAGAAATTGATTTTTCTGATAATAGTCTTTAAAACGTTTCCCAACAAGATTTTTCCATTTTTCAGATGTGCGAAGGTTATCGACAACAACTATTTCCTTGATACCGTTCTGATTTAGTATTTTAAGGAAACAGGAACCAATAAAGCCCGCTCCACCCGTTAGTAAAATCATTGTATATTATGCTTGGTTTTAAAGTGTTGAACAAATTCTTCGACACATTCTTTTAAATCAGCAACAATCGTCTCTGTCAAATCTTTTGTGCTAATAATCGAATGGAGGACATCATTGTGGGCAGTTTCCATAAACTCAAAGAATTCGGCTTCGAATGTTCCCAAAACTTCTATTGGGAAAGCATCGAGATATCCATTGGTTGCTGTCCAAAGCAGAGCAATCTGTTTTTCTACGGGTAAAGGATTAAATTGTTTTTGTTTAAGAATTTCGGTCAATCGTGCACCACGACGTAATTGTTGTTGTGTCGCCTTGTCTAAATCTGAACCAAATTTCGCAAATGCCTCGAGTTCACGATACTGAGCAAGTTCGAGTTTCAAAGGACCGGCAACTTTTTTCATTGCCTTGATTTGAGCATTTCCACCAACTCGAGAAACTGAAATACCAATATTCATAGCAGGACGAATACCTGCATTAAATAGATTGGGTTCTAAGTAAATTTGGCCATCGGTAATCGATATTACGTTGGTTGGGATATATGCCGCGACATCCCCCGCTTGGGTTTCAATTACTGGCAAAGCAGTAAGTGAGCCTCCACCAAATTCGTCGGCATATTTGGCTGCTCTTTCGAGCAAACGGCTATGTAGATAAAAAATATCTCCCGGATATGCTTCGCGTCCGGGTGGTCGCCGTAACAATAAAGAAACTTGTCGATATGATGCAGCCTGCTTCGATAAGTCATCGTAGATAATCAATGCATGCATCCCATTATCGCGGAAATATTCTCCCATTGAGCAACCACAATAAGGAGCAATAAACTGCAATGGTGCCGGGTCCGATGCATTAGCAGCAACAACAATTGTATAATCCATTGCCCCGTGTTCTTCGAGCGTAGCCACCACATTTGCAACGGTTGAACCTTTTTGCCCAATAGCAACATAAATGCAATATACTGGCTGAATCCCAAGCGCTTGAGCCTCGGGTGTATGAGTAAACTTCTGATTAATGATTGTATCGATTGCAATTGCAGTTTTACCAGTTTGGCGGTCGCCTATGATAAGCTCGCGTTGCCCACGCCCAATCGGAATAAGAGCATCAATCATTTTCAAACCAGTTTGTAATGGCTCCTTGACAGGTTGCCGAAAAATAACACCGGGTGCTTTTCGTTCGATTGGAAAGAATTCCTTTGCATTGATTGGTCCTTTATCGTCCAAAGGTTGTCCCAATGGATTTACAACACGACCAAGCAACTCTTTCCCAACGGGAACGGAAGCAACCCGCCCAGTTCTTTTAACAAGGTCTCCTTCTTTTACAAGCCTATCATCGCCAAAAAGGATTACACCAACATTATCCTCCTCGAGGTTTAAAACCATTCCGAAAAGATTGTTAGGAAATTCAACTAATTCGGCGGACATAGCCTTGGTTAAGCCGTAAACACGAGCAACACCATCCCCAACCTGGAGAACAGTACCAACCTCGTAAATATCGGCTTCCTTTTCGAAACCCGAGAGCTGTTTCCTTAGTATTGCCGAAATTTCTTCTGGTCGAACATCAAACATATTTTTCCCTTATATAATTATCAATTATTAATTCCATTTGAAAGCAATTTCTCGTAAAGTGAATCTAATTTATTTTTCAGAGATGTATCGTAAACCCAATCTTCAATTTTAACAATAAATCCACCTTTAATTCTTGGGTTTACAATAAACTTAGGAATAATTTTCTTACCAGTGTTCTTAGCGATTTTGTCGATGATTTTCTTTTTAGCATTTTCTCCGATATCAACAGCAACATAAATCTCAACAGGAAGATAATCATTCAATTTGTAATATAAGTCCTCGTATTGTTTTATTATATCTAATATCAAATCGTCTCGACTTTTGTCTACAAGAAAAAGAATAAAATTCATTGTAAGTTCCGAGACTCGAAATGAAAAAATTTCCCGATATAATTTCTTTTTTCGCTGTGGAGCAATAATTGGCTTTCGAGCCAAACTTAACAGTTCGGGTAACGCTAAAAATATCTTGGAAACATTTTTGAAATCCTCGAAGATTTGTTCTGTTACATTATGTTGAATAGCGGTGTCCAACAATGCTTTTGCATACCTATATGAAACTTTTTGTTCAGCCATAATCAAAAACTAATTTTTAGGAATACCATCAATATATTTTTCAACAATTTTAATATGCTTTTCTTTATCTAAATTTTCATCGATAAGTTTTTCGGTCGCTTGAATAACAAGTTGGGCAACTTCTTTCCTTAACTCAAACAATGCTTGTTCTTTACTTCGTTGAATTTCGCGAGTTGCTTCATCGATTTTCTGTCGACGAATTTTATCGGCTTCTTCACTAGCTCGACGCAACAAATCATCGGCTTGTTGTTTCCCTTTCTGTATAATATTTAGCATTTCAACGTGGGCTTCTTGTAATTTTTGATTTGTTTCGTTCAAAACGCGTTGAGCCTCTTGATTTGCTTTTTCGGCATTTTGAACATTTTGTTTTATATATTCTTCGCGCGAACGCAGAGCATTCGAGATAGGCTTAGTGCCGAACTTTACAAGAAGAAAGAAAAAAATCAAAAAATTAATAAGTGTCCAGACCATCAAACCCGGAGAAACATTCAAAAGTGATTCCATTTTTGTTCCTTCCTAATGTTAAAAATATCAAATAGTCATACTTAAACAAAAGTCTAAGTATGACTATTTAAAATAAATATATTATTTGATTGCCAAAAGCATAGCAATCACACAAGAGAACAGAGCTACACCTTCAATCAATGCCGCAGCAATAATCATTGTAGTTCGAAGTTCTCCCGCCGCTTCGGGCTGGCGTCCCCCGGCTTCGAGAGCAGCACTTGCAAGTTTCCCAATACCAATACCAGCACCAATCACAGAAAGACCGGCACCAAAACCAGCCGATAAGTGTGCTAAATTTGCATCCATTAAATCCTCCAATTCATTAATTAAACAACATTAAAAATATACAAAACATTACTAATCAGATTCAATATGTGTCTCATGTGAATGCTCGCCAATTGCTAAACCAGTAAAAACTGCCGTCAAAATTGTAAATATAAAAGCCTGAAGAAAAGCAACAAGCAATTCCAGCGCATACATAAAAACTGAAAAAGGCACTGCAACTACTGCTACAAAGAACGTTTTTAAGTAGAATATCAATCCTACAAGGGAAAGTAGAACCACATGCCCAGCGGTCATATTTGCAAACAAACGAATTGTCAGAGCAAAAGGCTTTGTAAATAGACTAATAATTTCAATAGGAACCATAATAGGAAACAGATACCACGGTGCCCCGCCAAGTAAATGATGCAACCAATTTTTCAATCCTATTTGACGAATTGCAGTCCCATTTATAACAAAAAGCGAAGTTAAAGCCAAACCAGCAGTTGTCCCAATCGCACCAGTTGCTGTATGGCCACCAGGAATTAATCCGAACAAATTCATCAACAGAATAAATACAAACAGAGCAACAAAGTATGGCAAAAGTTTATATGCAACATTTCTATTGGGTATATTAGGAACCACTACTTCGTCGCGAATGAAAACAACAATACTTTCAAGAATATTTTGAATGCCCCTTGGGGCAGACATTGGTTTCCTTTTGTATTTCAATTTCGCAGTAAAGAAAGCAACAAAAAGAATCAGCATTGCCAACCATTGAAAACAAACAAGGCTTGTAATCGAAAGGTCAAGTGTGGGTTTCTCCAATGGATTACTTGCCTTAACTATTTGATGCGTTGCAGAAAATGTATATTTTCCACCTTCAATCATTGCATCAACATTAGGATAATAACTTAGCCCTTCTGTTCTATCGTAAATAATTACCGGCAAATCGACAATATGGTAATGAAAGAAAGTCAATTCCCGATGTTCACCCATTGTTCCCAAAAGCGTAGGAAATACCTGAGAAGGTGGTATATCTACCGATTGCTCGTGGTTCGCAGAACCACTATGCAGTTGGCTATTCGCTTCTTGTCCTAATTCTGAACTTAAACCCGTTCCTTTCAATTCATTCATTATTTAATTTTCCATTTTGCTTATTATGCAAAATTAATAAATTCGACTTAGAATTTAAATAGAGAATCTCGGCTATCATTAAGACAAAAGTAGTGAGCATAAAAGTCAATGCGAATTTAAGTGGTTGAAATTTTAAATACTTAAGGAAAATAAAAAATAGAAACAAATTGATTACATATCTCAAAAGAATAGAAGCAAAGAAAATCCTACTGAATGTTTTATTGCTTTTGGAAATTGCAATATGATAAATCACTATACCACTTACGAAATTTATAGAACACAATGCTACTGCGCTAAGAATCTCGACCATATTACCTCTTTTTTAACGCTGAACGTATAAAATCAAACAAAGCAACAGCACATCCTAAAAATGAAAAAATAATCAAGAATACCGGTTGAGTTCCCAACCATTTATCCAACAACCAGCCTATGGCAACCATCACTAAAATCGTAATAGCAAGTTGCCAACCCAAATTAAGATATGGAGCCACTTCGCGAAGAAAAGCATTTTTATCTTTAGTTCTTTTAAAAAAAATCATCTATTAAAAACCAAAATCTTCAAGGCATTTAAGAATCGACTCGAGATAAATATTCTTCGTAAAGCAAAAGTTTTTTGCGTCGGGGATTAGAATCAACTCGCCAAAACTCGATGGAACGTTCGGCTCGAACACAGATGTTGTTAGCCATGTTTCTTCTTCGGGACGAAACTCATTATCAATATCCTTATAAATCGCTGTAAATCCAATATATATTGGCTCGGTATCTTCAACTGGACAAGTTTCGTAGCCAAATAGACTAAAAGGAATACGCAGTTTAATAACAAAACCAGAATCGGTAGGATTTGCTACAACTTTAATCCTTGTTGTTGATTGCTTTTGGATTTCATCCAAGGTTTCATCGGCAAGAACTGATTTCACAAAAGGCGATATATCGACGAAATTACCTGGTACAATCTCAATTTGAAACACATTGGCAGAGGCTTTTTCCCGAGGTAAAATCTTTCTTCCAGACTTACGGAAAATACGTTCGAATGAATCCTTGAAAGGGGTGAAATCGAACCAAAGAGTTATCGCATCGGAAACACATTTATCGCACAGTTTAGGAATAAAAACATCATCGACAATATCGAAAATAAAATACAAATATTCGCTATCGTATGATGACCTTATGTTCATCGAGGCATCTGCTTCGCCTTTCCAATAATAGCTCCCTCGGACCACATAATCAGTTTTTTTTGCATAAGCAAACAAAGGATAGCCTTTCGTTATTTCCATCCCTCTTGGATAAGAAGGAACAAAAAGGAAATCAGTTTCGAACGCCTTCGATGAGTTGTTCAAGGGAACCAACTTGAATCGCTGTTCTGTTCTACGGTAACTAATCTGATATTCTAAATAGTAATCTTCGATTTTTTCAGAAGTATAATTATCTACAAGGGAAACTATACCATTATCGAAAGTAAAACCAAGAATTTTCCAAAAGTCATTTTTTCTCTTCTGAGTAATCGAGCAAATGTTATTATGAATCGAAACGCCTATCTCCAGTGGCAGTTCAAAGAATTCAAATGGCTGCTGGTAAACCAATTCCAAAAAGCCATCAATATCTACAAAGAGATAAACATATACAATTTTCCTCTTCTCTTGAAGAACTTTTAATGAAAATGCCAGGTCGGGGTTCCCATCTCCTGAGAAATCACCTACATCCCAACCCCAAATTGTAAATTTAATGTTCTGTGGTACTTGCTTCTTAACGTCATCAACCATCTCTTTGTTAAAGTAATTTTCGAGTTTAGATGAAAATTCCGAAAAGGTAACCCCACTTTGCGATAAACCTATATTCATCGAAAGCAAAAATAATAGACAAGACAAAAGGATTGTATGGATTTTTTTCATTTGGCAAATCGCTCCGAAACTGCTAACAATATTTCTTTATAAGCACCCGAAAGCCGAGCACCAAACTGCGAAACAACTTTCGATGCAGACAAAGAACCTAAATGCCCGGCAAATTCAATATCACCGCAATTAATCAACCCAAACATAAAACCCCCTGCGTACATATCGCCGGCACCAGTAGCATCAATAGGTGTTGCTTCATACGAAGGAACATCGATTTCTTTCCCACCGAAGACAACATAGGAACCCTTATTACCCCGAGTAACAACAAAATTTTTAATCAATTTTTTGAGTTTAGAGACCGCCTCGAAAACCGAACGGCTTTCGGTTAAAACTTTTGCTTCATTCTCATTACAAAAAAGCAAGTCAGACTTCATAATTGCCTTCATAACATCATCAAAAAAATGGGTAACAATTGTAACATCGGACACCGTAAGAGCAACCCTTGTATTAAACTTTTGAGCAAGGTCGATTGCATAGAATAGAGCCTCGGTACTACTTTGTGCGGAAAACTTATAGCCTTCCAAATAAATCCATTGTGAACGTTCAATAAATTCTGGATTTATATGTTCAATACCAAAGTGGGCTGTTGCGCCCAACGAGGTATTCATCGTCCTTTCGGAATCTGGGGTAACCAAAACAATACAAGTCCCCGTTGGTTCATCAATATGTGGTGCAAGAAGGTTAATGCCGAGAGAATGGAATTCTGAAGCATAAAAATATCCAAACTCATCGTTGCCAAGAACCGTCTTATAGGCACTTCTTCCTCCAAATTGAGTAAAGGCAACAACTGTATTTGCCGCTGACCCCCCACTGCATCGATGATGAGGTTTGCCTTCAAGGTGCTTCAGCAACTGTGACTGCAAATTTTTATCCACAAGACGCATTTCTCCCTTTTTCAACCCGAGGCTGTCAATTAACTCATATTCAACCTTGTAGAGTAAATCCACGAGACCATTGCCTAATCCACAAAGTTGTATGTCTTTCGATTTCATTTTTCCAAAAAAACCAAAATAAATTTTCAAAGATAATAAAAAGTAAAATAAACTTAGCAATTATTACAAATACGTCCAAAATTTGTAGACACCTATTTTATTATCCTAAATATCAACGAGAATATGAATATTTAATCTTACAAATATTATTCACATTTTTGGTTCGGCCCAGACGTTCAAAGTTTAATTTGCTGCAATACCTTTCTTACAATTGCTAAACCTTCACTAATCTCTTCTTTTGTCGCGCAAAGAGCGGGACGGAACCGAATTGATTTTTCCCCTGAACCCAAGATTAAAAGCTGATTATCGAATGCCAATCGACGGAATTCATCCTGTTTGCTTTTGTTCGGCAAATCAAACGCACAGAACAACCCCCGACCTCGAGTATTGCTAACAAGTTCTGGAAATTCATCCTGAATTATATGCAACTCTTCCAACAAAAACTTACCTACTGACTTTGCATTATCGAGTAGTTTGTTTTCTTCGATTATCTCGAGGTAGCGCGTTGCTCGCACCATATCCACCAGGTTACCTCCCCAGGTAGAATTAATCCTACCAGAAGTATGAAAAACATTGGTTTCAACCTCATCCACTCGGTTCCCAACAAGTATTCCGCAAACCTGCATTTTCTTACCGAAGACCAAAATATCGGGGAGGACATTCATTTGCTCAAAAGCCCACATCGTTCCGGTAATACCGACCCCAGTTTGAATTTCATCGAAGATTAATAAACATTCATTCTCATCGGCAAGTTGACGGAGTTTTTGCAAGAATTCAGGACGAAAATGATTATCACCTCCTTCTCCTTGGATTGGTTCAATAATAATGGCTGCAATATCATTAGGGTACTTATGGAAAGCGTCTTTAATTTCTTGCTCGGCTTGAATTTCTAGCTGAATTGTTTTTGCTTCGTTTTCGCCCTCAAATGGAAATGTCATTTTAGGGTTGGTAATCCGTGGCCATTGAAACTTCGGAAAATACATTGTTTTAATAGGGTCGGTATTCGTTAAACTCATTGTGTATCCACTTCGTCCATGAAAAGCCTCGCGAAAATGTATAATCTTTGTTCCGTCCTCTTCTTTTATCCCCTTCTGTATATTTTTTCGTGTTTTCCAATCGAAAGCAACTTTGAGCGCATTTTCGACTGCCAGTGCTCCACCTTCGATTAAGAAAACATATATAAAACCATCTGGCACTGCAACTTTGAAAAAAGTATTAACAAAAGTTGCCATCTCCTCGGTATAAATGTCTGAATTCGAAGGTTTATTGATTGCAACAAATTTAAGATACTCCAGAAACGACGCATCGAACATTTTAGGATGATTTAACCCCAGCGGAAGCGAAGCAAAACAGGTAAACAAATCACGATATTTTTTACCGCTTACTAAATCAACGAAATAACTATGTGTACTTTCGCGTAGGTCCGGAACAATATTAAAACCATCAACCAGCATATGCTGCTTTAAACTATTTAAAACTCGTTCGTAAGAAACGAAATATTTTGGTTTATAACTACTAACATTAATGAACATAATTCACCTTTTAGCTTAAAAAGACAAACAGAATGAAGAAGATTAATATGAGGATGAAACGGAAATGTGTAGAATCAATAAGAATAGATAACGAGATAGAAAATAAGCAAGGAAAGAACCACCACGAATGGTCCCTTTACTCAAATTCATATTTGCTGTTAATGTTGCCTTTCTCATAATTACAAAATTAACAACTTTACCCGAATTTTTTGTCATAAAACTGACTACAAAAAATCACAAAAAAAATTGACAAAAAT
>CAZPSM010000001.1:9323-40804 GCA_964589125.1 uncultured Hyphomicrobiales bacterium
CATTAATTTCGCTTTTGTATAAGATGAGGGTTGTTTAAATTGTTTATTAATTTTTTCATTAATTTAGAGATATTATTTAAATTGAAATTTAATTTTTTAGATATTTATGTTGTTTAAATCTTAAGGAACAATTAATGAATGCAAAATCAAAAATCAGGAAACCTCTCCAAGTACAAAAACGCCTAACCCCGGGTAACGTTACCATCTTCGCTGTATTAGTCGTCGTCTTTTTCTTTTTCTTTTTCTATCCCTTGGGCAACAGCAAAATTTGTGATTCCTCTGTTTTCTCCAAGTGGAGACAAACTCGAAAAAATTGGTTTTGTCCAATTCAAAGGACTAGTATGGGCATCGACAACAAAAGAGAAAGCCGAAGAAATCATTAAACGCGGGCGGATAGAAATCGCAAAGGATTTAATAAACAAGGAATTTATTTTCGACTTTAGTTTTCAATCGCGAAATGAGAAAGAGCATGGTTACGTCAAAGGAGCTAATGAATTTTACGTAAAATCCGAGGTAATGGGCGAGAATGCAATTATCCTTGAACCCTGGATGGGCTTCTGGATTCTTTCCTTAGACCTTGCGGTTTTTGTTGCATTGTTCCTGACAATGATGATGCCTACCAATCTTGGATTTATGGCTCTACTTTTCGATAGACAAATAGACAACACAAAAACCAAGATACGTCTTCAAACTGGTTTCCCCGAAGATGTTGTCGATATTTTGATTATGCCCGATGATAGATTGCGTGAAATGGACCGCGACGAGGTCGAACGAGCTTTTCGAATAGTTTGGGAACGCACCGTCGGCGAAGAACTTTCTTCGCCCCGCCAAGCCTTCCGATTCGAAGACCTCTTCGATGAAACTATTGACGTTGTTAAATTCAGGAATGAAACACTTTACAACCGTATTAAAGACTATTTCTCCGACTTTGTTCTGAAAGAAATCGAGGATACGCGCGATGGCTTGCTTTGGCGCAGAAATCACTTCTTAATCTTCAAAGGCCTTCGTCTATATATGGCACATCACTTTACTGAAAAATATTCGAATAATGTTACCGGTCTCGCCTATGGTGGCGCTTCCTTCTTAATCGTTGCAGTAGGTATTCGAGGTTTGAAATTTATCCCTGCTACCAAACCTTCTTTCATCTTAATGGCTATATTCCTTGAATTTACTATGTTGGCTCTACTTGCTATAACGTTGATTTACACCGAAGAGGAAGAACGTATGGATAGAATGCTTAAAAAGATGGAGGATGCGAACAAAAGCCAACTCGAAGCCTTGCGTTCTCAACAATATGATATTCACCAACTTACTTCAGTCCTCGTTGGGCAATCTGCTGAAATCATTAAAGGTCGGGTTGAAAAGGCAATTTCAGAATACCTTACAAGCGACGACCACGTAAAACGAATGATTGCAGAAGAAATTAGTCAAAAAATCTTAATCGGATTGAAAGATTCATTCCTCAACGAAGGCAAAGAGAAATAAAAGCAAATAATAAATAAGGGACCTCCTTTTAAGCCCTACTATTTGAAGTAGGGTTTTTTTTCGGAAAAACAATAATTGTAACAAAACTTGCAATTATTGTTTATTATAATTGTCTTTATGATTTAATAATGGTCTTTATCGCTATATGAAATACATAATCACTTTTATATTGCTCATAGTTGGCTATCATTGGGCTTACTCGCAAAACAAAGAGCAAGAACTGTTCTGGATTGAAAAGTCTATTCAAATCCCCACAAAATATAAATGGTATAACCCCAATCTAACTTATGTAAAAATCGCAACACGTGAGGATAAGATATATTTCGTTCCTACTTCTAAAATTATTGAAATTGAGCCTTCCTTCACATCGAAACCCCTCGAGTTCTTTCATCTTTACCATAACGGAAAGGAGGTTCCATTGCATATTGTAACGAAAGGAACAACCCTTTCAAACTCCGATACTTTAATTTTCATTGGTAGTAGGCCAAAAGGCGATACTACGTGGTTCGATAGTTACTCTGCCGAAGAAGCATTTTATCTTGCTTACGATGAAAGTCGAAAAGGATTGCGGTACGAAGTAATCCCAAATAGTTCGGTAAGTGCAGAAAGAAAAAACGCAGTCGATTGTAAACTGCATCTCGAAGAGCACCACAAATACTGCATTGGCCAGCCAGAAACTACATCCGAGAACTTAAGTAATGAAGGTTGGGTTTGGGAACTATTAGACCCTAATCCTTCTCCTTATGGGAAAAAATCGCTTTCCTTCGATGCATATCTCTTCCCTTCTCTCGATACCGATTCAGTAAAGTTCATACTTTTCGGCTTTAATGGAAAATATGATGCTGGGAAAACTACCCATAACTTGCTTGTTTTAATTAATGGGGATACTGCATATCAACAATTAACCAAACCCGGAAATAACATCTGGATGCAATTTAAGTATCCATCCTATAAACTTTTCAATGGGAGAAATCAGATTGAAATCGTCTCCTTAGGAACTATCGATAAAGAAACAAATACAATAGTTTCCCCGGATATTGTCGGATTGCAATTCTGTGAAATAGAATATAAACAAGCTCCTTTTGCTTTTAAAGGAAACTTGTATTTTTCGTTGGATAAGCAATCAAATAATACTGAATTGATGCTATCCGGATTTTCGAATCACTCTATTATTGCTATCGATACGCTTAACCAACAAATTTACTTTCCCAACTCGTTTCCAACAGTAAACATTTTTGCAAATATCAATTCGACAAATAAATCACTACAAATAGTTCTGAACGATTCAATCATTGAATCGAAAGACAAAGGTCTTCATATAGTAATACTGGATTCGATTACACGAATTCCTAAATATTATTTTTATCCGGAAAATTCGAACCAATTCGTTGGCATTTTGCAAAACTTACCTTCAAATTCTATTGTAATTGCTGGATTCAATGGTTCGAGAATTCAAGATGATGCAGTTAACATTTTCAAAACCTTGGGAAGCAAAAAAATTGAAAAGCTCGACAACCATTCCTGGGTTTTTGCAACAAAAACTGGTTCTGACAATGTATTCGAAGAGCGTGGAAACTTAGGTGTCTTGAAACTTTTTTGCGGCTTCACGTCTTCTTTCTCGAACTACCAATCCACTCTACTACAACTCGACGGCAACAAACATAGATATTTTATAATAAATGATTTAAATTCCATTGCTTCGCCAACTATATCCAGCGTTAAGCGAACAAATTATTTTTCTGAGCAAAAACAAGCCAATGTTGTTGTAATTGCTCCCCCGGAACTGCTCGAATCTGCGGAACAGTATATTCGATATAGGCAAACCACTCATCCTCAGTTTAGTTTCTTGCTTGCCTCTACCGAAGATGTTTACAAGGAGTTCAACTTTGGAAAAAAATCTCCCCATGCAATTAAGAGGATGATGGTTTGGGGATATAACGCATGGAAAAAATCGCCACCCAAGTTTCTCGTTCTTTGGGGAGATGCAAATTACGACACCCGAAATGTGCTTAAAGAATCTATCAATAAAGATCTTGTTCCAACCTATGGCTGGCCCCCAACAGATTATTGGTATTCGTTGGTCAGTGGGAAAGATTTTGTTGCAGATATAGCCGTCGGTAGAATACCAATCAACTCTAACCAAGAAGGCAAGGACTATATTGAAAAACTCAACGACTACGACTCGGCTCCAACTGACCCATGGATGAAAAAATTTCTCTTTTTAAGTGGTGGAAAACCAGAGGAGAGAGAATATTTTTATACAATGTTACAAGGATATTTTTCGGAATATATTCTTGCTCCAAGCCCATTTTGCCCGATAACCCAAACTATACGCAAAAGCGACACTTTAATTGGAAGTGAAGCCGATGCCTCGTTTATTCGTAGTGCAATTAATAATGGCGTTGCATTTATGTATTTTGCCGGTCATGCTTCCGCTACTGTTTTCGACACCGACGGCTGGAAAGTTCAAACACTGAACAACAAAGGCAAATATGGATTCTTCGCTTCTTTCTCCTGTAACACTGCTGCTTTTGCTGAACCAAGGCTCACTTCACGAAATGAAGAATATACAATTTGGAAGGACAAAGGTTTCGTTGGCACATTAGGTTCAACTTATGCCAGCTATCGGCTTAGTTCTTTGACATTAGGACTAAATATTTTAGAAACTATCGTCGATACTTCAATTAAAACGGATAATTTTGTCGAGTTAGTTAATATTGCTAAAATGCAACAAGCAAAAAGCAGCGATTACGAGGATATCATTAATACGATTGACTATAATTTCCTTGGCGACCCATTATTAAACCTAAAAATAAGACGTAAACCAGACTTATACTTCATAGGAAGTACTGTGCAAATAATCACTGAAAGTGGTAAACCCACTTTCGACCAAATGGATTCACTCTTCGTCATTAGAGGCAAAATCGGAAATATGGGATACGACAACAAAAAAACATACATTCTAAGAGCAGTTCAATACTATAATCAGACAGAAAATTCCTTCGACGAAATAATCGACAATCTTTGCACAGACAAAGATTTTGAATTTAAAATACCAATAAACGGAAAAGTCGGATTACACAAGTTTAAACTTATTTTGAATGCCACCAACACAATCGATGAATACGACTATTCGAACAATATACTTTCTTTTGCAGTGGAAGTTTTTGCTTCGCCATTCTTTGTTTTAGACCCACAACCTAACTGTAATGTAAATTCCGAACAAGCCCATTTTAGATTTATTGACCCGTATTTCAACAAGGAAAGTTTCGATTACATATTCAAAATTTATGAAAAACCCGATACAAACTCGACCCGAATCGCAAGTGCTTCGAAAGGAAATCTTGTATTTTCGCCTCTTTATATAGACTGGAAGTTGCCTTATAAAATTCCCGAAGGACACTTTTGGCTTTTCGCTCAGCGTATAAACTTTCACGCTAATACCCAATCTGAACCGGTTTGGGTTCCTTTTTATTCAATACCGAAATCTATAGTTCTGAACGCTAAAGCCTCGATTAAAACTGGATATGAACTCTCGAAACTATCCGTTAATAAAATGGAATTAGATACAACAAATTCTACAATTAAATTTGTTCCTCACAAGTTGCCTTATAAAATAATGTCGTGCGCCGGCAGAATTCTGGATTCTCGTGGCTATGAAATTTCAGTAAACAACAAAGTGTATTTTACAACAATCCCATCTTCTCGCATAGGATTTTACGTTGTTGTGATTTCGCCTATAGACTTTCAAGCAACATACACTAATGTTTTCGACACTTGGGGAAAAGATAATCCATTGGAAGATTCGACCAGTATAAAGTTGGTCCAGTATTTGCGGGATTCAATTCCCGATGGACACTATCTTTTCATAACTTCCTATTCGTCATCACTGCGTTTACCATTGAAATATAAGCAACTCAAACCCGAAAGTATTGGTTCAATTGATTCTTTACGAAAAGTGATTCAAGAATGGGGTGGAGTACTTGTGGATTCTCTTGGAATTGACGAAAAAAAATGGAATAATTCTTACTTTTTCGTAGGGAGAAAATTCGGCAAGAAATACCGAATTGCGGAAGGCTTCGACTACGATGGTGACACTGTCCTTTCCGAAGGATACATACAACAACTACCCACAGAGTCTAAAATTGTAACGCCTGTTTTTGGACCTGCTTCTCAATGGAAACATATTAGTTTCGACATAACTTATCCTTTGGATAGTATTCAAACAACCATAAAAGTTTTTGGACTATCTTCTCCATACGAAAACGCCGATGAACCTATAATTGAAACAAATGACAAATTTATCGACTTAAACAAGTTAAATCCACTCAATTATCCATTCCTACGTTTAGAACTTTTAATAATGAACCCATACGAATCGACGAATTTTGAATTCAAAGGTTTGGATTTGGACTACTTACCTACTCCCGAATTAGCAGTAAGAATTAATAACCCTAATCCAGATACCTCTACAATGCGAGGCGAAGAAATTTCAACTGAACTGAATGTATATAACCTTTCTTTACGTGTTCCATCGGGAATTGTAATTTTGGAAATGAAACAATCCTCGAAAACGTCGCAAGTTCCCATTTCAGCAGATACCATCGAAAACATTTCTTTCGATTCAAAAATTCGCCTTGATAAAACTATTCTAACCGACAAATTCGATAACCTTACAGAATTAATTTTTAATATTGCATCCAAACAATTCGAAAAGCATTTGTTCAACAATTCTGTTTCGCGGAAAATTACAATTTACGAAGACACTGAACCCCCAGAAATTCGTCTATTCGTTGACCAAGCGGAAGTATATGGAGGCGAATACGTTTCACGCCAACCTAAGCTACTTATTGAAATTAACGACAACAGTAAACTACCTTACGATTCTAACTCAACAACTCTCCTAATCAACACAAGATATTTCAATCTAAATAAAGATGCAGAGTTTGTAAGTTTTGGAAGGAATGTTCCTTTAAAATGCACATATTCTTTGACATCGTATGAACTTGAGCCGGGAAGTAATTATTTTACAATTTATACAATGGACCCAAGTGGAAATCGCGATACTCTCGACGTTCGCATCTATCTTTCGCGCAGAGCAGAATTTGTTGACCACTTGCCATATCCAATCCCATTTAAATCGAGCATAGCTATTAAAACAAAATACATTTCACCAGTTAACGATGCAACTGCTACACTCGAAATCTATAACCTACAGGGACAAAAAATAAGGTCTATCAATCAGCCTTTAAGAATTAACGAAGATGTAATATATTGGGATGGTAACGACGAGGATGGGAATTTGGTCCCCCAAGGGATTTATCTATACAAAATAACTGTCCAATCAGAAATTTATTCCGACCCTGTTTTTGGAAAAATAATCAAGGTTGAATAAGATTAATCAAAGAAAGACCAGAATACAGAAATTCGCAAGTTTCTATCATATTCCGGATAGACGGGAATATAATAAAAGTTTAATCCCAAGACATTCCTTAATGAAAGATTGACATAAGCATTTCCTAATTTTGCAGAAGCAAAAAGGTTAATACCGTTCATTTGCCAACCAACTCTTTTAGGATATGGAACAAATACGTTCCAATGGGGAACATAGTTCATCCCTTTAAAAGGAGAAAGGACTTCTAAATTTATACCGAGGTCCAAAGTGCTATTACCTCGCTTGTAAGTGTATTTGATGGTCTGTGATAAAATAAATTGAGGAAGGTATTCTAAGTTCTTATTACCACCAAGGTAATAATTAACATAGGCTTTGCTTTCCGCAGAAAATCCATACAGAAGGCGATAGCTACTCGAAAATTCGACCCCAGCAGATTGAAATTCATTCTTTCGGATAGGCAATACATCCAACACTCTCCCGACGCTATCACCAATGGATTCAAACCCAACTTGATTTTTCACATAGCGATAATATCCCCGTATATCAAAATTAAACTTATCATCACTATGCGAACCAATCCCAGCACGAACCAATAAATTGTTCTCGTAAGGACGATTTAAAACATTTGCATTACTCGGAATTCGAGGGAAAAAGTTTAGTTCAGCATAGGAGATAATCTTCTGGGGTGATTCATAGGAAATCCTACCTCCAACAGAAAAGTTCACTCTTGCGTTTTCATACCAGATTCTTGAACCTAACACAAGTTCTATGTTTTTCAATAAATCAAAATAGAACAAGCCGAAAATTGCAGGAACGGTGGTTTTTGCCTCAGTTCCAAATTGCCAAGTTGGGGTCGATATACTTTGCAAATCAATTCCCAAAATAGTTCTGAATGAATCGAACTGCAACGTCAGCCTATTCGATGCCCCGAATAACCTTCCGCTCGTCTTCGAAAACCCAGACCTCAAATAAGGACCTACAAAGACAGTGGTATCCCATTCAAAATCCATCTCGGAATAAGTAAAAGAAAAATTCCCACTCAATATTAAAGAAGTATCTGCATTCAAGAACAGTGAATACGTGGCAAGTAAATCATTGTGGAGTATTCGTCGATTTAATTTTGCGAAATGAACTTCGGCAATCGTATTATCGAACAAATCTACGGAAAGGCTATCGTTGACACCACCCCAAAGCCCATTCCCCCAGTCCGTGTAGCGGTTTTCGATACTGAAATTAAAATTAGGTAAAAGATTCCAACGGAACCCCACAAGGACGTTCCATTTACCTGCATTCGAGTTTGCATACTTCCCAGCACTCCAAAATCGGTGATAAGAAAAAAGGAAGTTCGCGTTCGGTAATACATTTTGCGAGAAAACCGCACTCGACCCCAAATATTCATATCCAGCTTGTCCAATCCAAATTTGAGTATATGGCAATTTCGTGTTGAGTACGCGACTTGTAGAATTAAAAAGCAATCCGTTTGTATTATGAGAAAATGTAATTGCTTCTAATCCGGTAAAGACTTCCACTTTTTCGAAGGTTAAAATAGGGACTAATTCCAACGAAGAAATATTGGGTTGAGGAATAGACATATCACTGCCGTTGGCTTTGGTGTATGGAAGTGCAATAATCCCGTACTCAATAAATGGGTTTAAACTTCCTAAATTGCCGAGACCAAGCCCAATGTTCTCGGTTGATAATTTTAAAACATCAAAAAGACCAAGATTATCCGATAGAACAATCCTGGATTTTGCAATAGAGCTTTTGTCAAGATATTCGAAAGGAACAAGTTCGCCCAACCATTTTATGGGTAGATTAAGATGTATTGTATCTTGGACTAGATTTTCACTTCCATCTTTTAGTAGGGTATCGGATTGTACAAAGCCTTCTTTCGACAATAGATTCTGTGATATTAAAACAAGGCACAACAAAACGCAATATAAATGAGGTGCAATCTTCAACACAACAGCAACGTATTTACTCAAATTTATAATGTTTTCGGACAGGCTCGAGAACTTTCCAAACACATTTCAAACCAATCGGAAAAGTAACAAAATCTCCTTTTTTGATTTCAACTTCGCCATCATCGGTTTGCACAATTACCTTCCCTTCAAGAAAATAGCACTTTTCCGCCTCGTCGTAGTACCAATCGAAAGTTGAAACTTCCTTTGTCCAAATAGGCCACTTATTGATACCTTGCTCAATTACTTGTTTTTCGGTTAGTTGCTCAACAACAATTTTCATTGTTTTTTTCTTTTTTACAAAGTATTATAAACTTTATAAATACAAGTATCTTGAACAAATCGTATCCCATTTTCTTCGGCTAATTTTTTTGCTTCGTTGTTAACAATACCCTCTTGCAACCAAATAACTTTTACATCACCACGACTTTTCTTTCTTTCTACTGCTTCCTTAACAACATCTAAACAAAATTCTGAAGGACGAAATACATCCAAAATTTCGATTTCTCCGGGAACTTCTTCGAGTTTTTGAAAAACTGGGATTCCTTCAACTTCAAATCGCTGAGGGTTGATGCCAATAACATTGTATCCACGGGACTTTAAAAACACTGGAATCCAATTAGAAGGCTTTTCTGGATTCTTCGAAAAGCCATAAACTACAATGTTATTAAATTCCTTTAATATACTTTGTAAATTACTAAGTTCCATTGCTACCTCGTTTTTTCGACAGAAATTCAATGAATACATTTATTGCTTTGCTTACCCCACTAACAATTCTTGCGGTAGTTTGTATTGGTGGAGCAATCCTATCGTAAACATACCGCGACAAGTCACTAAAGGGACGGAAAATAGACTCGAAAGAATTAATTTTCTCATCAAAATTTTGAAATGAATTCCGAATTTGAGAGGAGGTTTGGTCGAAACTACCAAGTGTAGCTTCAACTCTTTCCTTAATGAAATCGATATCATTGCTCAATTTAAGTAAAGTCGATTCAATCTGCTTCGAAAAACCCAAAATTTCTGCAATAAAACTCTTAATTAATTTATTAAGAGACAATAGATATAAAATCAGAAAAACTATAAGGACCGAAAGTCCAATTAATGCAACAATACCTGCCACTTTCAAAAAAGCACCGAAATCCATATTGTATCCTTAAGGTTACTAAATTATTTTTGTTTAAACTCGCTTTTGAAAGCTTCGGCACCGGCTTTGGTTGCTTCTTTTAATTGCTGAAGCTTTTCCTCGACTGTTTCTTGTGCAGCCTTGGCTTTCTCTTTAGCATCGCTCATTATCTTTTCTGCATTCTCCAAGATTTTCTGCGCCTGGGTTTTTGCCGATTCAATTATGTTTTGAGCACGAAGTTTGCCCTCGTTTACCGTTTCCCAAACTTGTTCATCGACCTTTTGCTGCATCTCGGCAAAATATTCAGAAGCCTTGCGATACAAATCAGAAGTTTTCGACGCAATATCTTGCCTAAACTCTTTCCCGCTCTTTGGAGCAAACAACAATGCCAAGACTGAACCAATAGCTCCACCGATGATGGAACCAACAATCAATCCTTTCGCATATTCCTTTCCTTCCGACATTTCAATCTCCTTATATTATTTAACCATCTATAAAATTAATGTTTTTACCTTGCATTTCCAAAATCATTTCTATTAGTTCACGCACAGCCCCATTTCCTCCCGACCTATTACAGATATAGTCGACATTGTCCCGAACATATTTTACAGCATTAGCGGGACAGGCACTGAATCCTGCAATTTTCAATGCTGGAATATCAATTATATCATCTCCTATGAAAGCAACTTCTTCCAAAGAGAGATTAAGTTCGTTTGCCAAATCTGTAAGGTCTTTCCTTTTATCCTTCGAGCCAAGTAGAACATTATTTATTTTCAATTTCATTGCTCTTGCAGTTACAATCTGTGATGTTTCGCTTGTAATAATTGCAGTCAAATATCCATAATCCTGAAAAATCTGGATACCCATTCCATCGATGATTGAAAAAGCCTTCATTTCCTCGCCATTTTTAGAATAGAATACCCGCCCGTCTGTTAAAGTTCCATCGACGTCCATTACAAGCATCTTAATTTTTTTTAGTTTTTCTTTTAAATGATTTTCCATATTTTTACTTTTTTATAAAAGCAAATTTAGTAATTATTTCGAGGTAAAATATGTTAAAGTTTATCATCATTGGAATGTTGGTGTTTTGTTCCATCTACTTTATTCCAATCGTATACTCACAAAACACCGAAAATCGAGAAACCTACTTAACAATCTACACACAAAATCTTGGTGTAGTTAATGAAAAACGCAAGGTCTCTTTGCTCGAAGGTGTAAGCACACTTAAATTTGAAGATATTCCAACTCAAATTATTCCGAATTCTATAATACTTAATTTTGAAGGCGAAGTTTTCCAACAATCACTAAATTTTGATATTGTGAATTTACCCTCATTTTTGGAAAAGTCCATTGGTACAGAAATAAATGCACGCTCACCCCAAGGTCAAATTGTGAAAGGCACATTATTATATTATTCCGAAAATTCAGTTGTAATAAGAGACGACAAAGGAGATATAGTCATTATTCCCGACATTCAAAATTATACCATCTATTCTCCGATTCAAATTGAAAATCTCACTCTTAAGCCATCAATCTCTTGGCTTGTCAAACCAAAGAAGTTCGGAACAAATACAATTAATTGGACATACCAAACAGGTGGAATTTCGTGGGATGCCAATTACAATGCTATACTCGATGACAAAGAAAATAAAATCACACTTCAGTGCTGGGCAAACATCATCAACAAATCAGGTGCCTCTTTCGTGAATTCAGAAGTCAATTTGGTCTCCGGTGCTATAAACATTGTATCACCCAATGTATATAATCTCCCGATGATGAAGCGGGAATCCGAAGCATTGAGCGTTGGCTTGGAGCCAGCAACCGAGCAACTTTTTGAATATTACTTTTTCAAGATACCTCAAAAAATTACAATCAAAAATAAAGAATCAAAATTAATCAAACTTTTCGAGTCGAATAATATTTCTATTCAGAAATCCTATACCTTCACAATTTACGATTGTTACAATTGTGAAAAAATCACCGGCAATCCTAGCATTAAAATTTCCTTTAAAAACAATGAAAAAAATAATTTGGGCTATCCTTTGCCAAAAGGATTAGTCAATTTCTACAAATCTACCAATAATAAATTAGAACTAATAGGTCAATCATCGGTTTCTTATGTTCCTCAAAACGAGGACTTTCAAGGAATCATTGGAAAGGCATTCGATATTGTTGTCGAATCACAAGTGGTTGAATCGCAAAGAATTTCGGATAGAGTTACACAAAAAACTTTCAAAGTTAAAATTCGCAACCATAAAAAAGAGAATATATCTTTTGAGTTAACATTTTCGGGCTCGGGATTTGTCGAATTAGTTAAATCCAATATCAAACCGAGTTCGACACAATCAAATTTACTAACATTTGAAATCCCCGCAAACTCGAACGAGACTAATGAACTTACATTCACGGTTCGTATAACAAATTAGCGATAAACTATATGTATTCAAAAAAATTCCATTCGACAAACGAAAACGATACAATCGCCTTTGCAAAAGAATTTGCAGAACACTTGAGTATAAACGATATCGTTACCCTTATTGGAGAACTTGGGACAGGAAAAACTATTTTTGTAAAGGCTATATGCGAATACTTTAAAGTTGAAGAAATAGTTACCAGCCCAACATTTACTCTAATCAACCAATACATAGGCAATTTTCGCGGTAAAGAATTCGATATTTTCCATATCGACTTATATCGGATTAACAAACTTGAAGAAATTCAAGATTTAGGCTTTACCGAACTTATTACAACACCAAACTCTTTAAAATTAATCGAATGGGCAGAAAAAGTTATCGATATGATTCCACCTCCATTTTACAGAGTTGATTTCTCGAACGTTGAAAACAAAGAAGACGAACGGATTATTACTGTTAACTATGTCTTATAGATGGCTCATTTTTCTATCGAATCGGTGTTTCTATTGTAATTTGAACAGTTCGGCAATAACTACGCCCTTGTGGTGTGTTGTTGTCATACAAAAGGTATTCACTTCCAACAGGATTTAAAACAACTTGCGAATCGGGGATACCAAGAAACTTTTTTGTCTCCAAACAACGCCGCAATGCTAAATCTTTGTTATACTCTTCCTCGCCAATTTTATCAGTAAAACCAGCAATAATAACTTTCGAATTGGGTTGAATTTTTTTTCGAATTTCTTCGAGCAGTGGTTTCTGCTTCGCCGAAATTTCCGCTTTATCGAAATCAAAAAGAATCAACGAAAATCTTTCTATTTTTTTATCGCCCAACAACTCCTCACGTTTTTTCCTGATGGTTTTTTGCTCAATGTTTAACGACATAGTTGCCGATTGCTTTTGGTCAACAATATCTATTGCTGAAAGATTAAACTGAACGGGTTGCTCCAAACGTGGTATCGGTTCCTCTTCGACTTTCCAAACAACTTTGTCGGGAACATCCACCCCGCCGGCAAAAGAGCGTAGAACTTGTCCCCCCTGTTCAATATTCAAATTCCAACCTTTAATTGGTGCTTCGTTTTCAACGCGCGGGAAAAGTTCAACTATTGGTGGATTGGCTGTTCTTTGAATCTCACTTAATTTAACAGGCTTAAGAATCTCAATATTGTTGGAGTAAATTTCTGCCCTCTGATTTTCTTCGACACCTTCGGGAATAGCTGGATTAGAAGGCTTATCGGGTAGATTCTGGGTTTTTATCTGTATTCGATTGGCGTCTATACCCCAAACATCAACAAAGTAATTACGTACCGAGGTAGCACGCTGTTTGGAAAGCTCCAATCCTTTTGCTTCGGCTCCCTGCCCACTATTACAGCCAACAATTGTGATTTTCGAGCCCGGATTCTCCTTCAATCTTTTACCAACAATATTTAAAAAGTTCGAATATATTTCGAGTGTATTCCAAGGCAATTTGCTCTCGTCGAACTTCGAAACTTGGTCTTTCGAGAATATTGCGAGTGAAGTTTTTGTTAGGTCTCCGACACCTTCTGGAAAAAATACATAGGGAAGTAAAGGAAACATCTCTTCGGTTTCAATCTCTTCGATTACAAGCGTTGGGTTATCTTGGGTTTGTCCATCGCGAGACTTACCTACTGCTTTTAGTCCAACATCTAAGCGCGAAAGTTTAGGTATTTCTTTCCTATAAGACTCGGCTATAGTCGTTCTAAATAAATACCCATCCGCGACTTCGAGTTGCTCGGTTTTGGAACGTGGAGGTTCGACCACTGAAAGCCGCGTTTCTTTTAAACCTAATACTGCTACAACAGCAGTATCCCGAACATAAGTGGTATCGTAATAATACCGAATTTCCGGCGGTGGATAAACAGGCAAACGAACAGAAACACCAAGAGTTATTTGAAAAACCTTCCAACTAACATTTGAAATATTTTGAAAAGGAAACAGGAAATGAATTTCTGGAGAGATTTTACCATTGCCAAGAAAATCGAAATCATAACTTGCGCCAAGAGATGGACGAACTTGCCACCTATTAGGGTTAGGAATGTCCAAATCGGAATACGAATTTCGTATTGTTTTACCATCGATAAACACTACACTATCGGGCGAAGTAAGCTCTTCGTATTGATTAACCTTAGTTAAAACTAAATTCGAAATATTAAGTCCTAAACCTATCCAAAATCGCTCGAACAATAAATACGAAGCAGATGGCTCGACAAACAGAGAATAAATCTTAGACTGTAGATAATGGTCAACATAGGCTGGCTTTATAACAATCTGGCTTAAATCGGAAACATATTTTACAGATGTATTGCCAATAAATTCATTCTCAACAAACTGAGCTCCTTCGTAACTAAAACCTAAACGAATCGAAACATCTGTTTTTTCGATTATCTCTTTTCGCCCCAAAATAGACAAATTCCAGCCTAAACCAGTTGCCGTTGTATATTTAGGGCAACAGCTAGGAATACCTTCTAATTTGTTAAAATCAGCTATGTGCAAATTCAAACCAAGACCACCTCCGATGCCATAATAAAATATAGGCTCTTCTTTATCATTGGCATATAAACTACTCGATATAATTAATACAAGGTAAGTTATTACAGTAATGTTGCAAAATATTTTCATATACCCCATTATCTAATTATTTGATAAGTTTTATTTTCTCCATCGTAACTTAATCGAACAAAATAGACCCCACAAGAAAGCCCTTCGGGAAATTCAATTTCATATTCAAGCATAACATCTTCAGTGTTTTCGAAAACCTTTGAAAACACTGATTGTCCAAGGACATTAAACATCTCAACTTTGTAAATTCCTTTACCCCCGGCAATTAGTTTAATAATAATTTGAGTATTTCCAAAATTTTTAACAATCAACGAAGAGGGAACACCGGGTTTAATCAGCCGAGGTCCACCTTCGGTGCATATTAGAGAACGAATCTCGCCGGATACACCGTCCTGTGTTTTTTCAAGCCAATCTTTGCCTAAGATCCCAAGCCATCTGATATTGTTCCAAACGACAGAAGTCCTTTCAACATCCCCAAGTAAAGGGATACCAACAAATTGAGTAAGAATCTCTTCGCCTTTAGTTCTAATATAAGATGAATCGATTTGGAAGGTAAGAGTTCGAAATTCATTATTAATAGCGTCTGAAATAATATTACCTTCGGTAATCCCCTTGATATGGAACAGATGCCAATTGTAAGTAAAAGTAGCAACTATTGGAGCAATCCTAACTGGCAAGAAAAGGCTATCGTGAATTGGTTCTTTCAATCTAATATAAACCGGATAGTATGCTTTCGCTTCTTTGGGATTCATAACTACTTCGGGAAAACGAAGTGTAAAATCGAAAGGTGCAACCCCAAAACCATACACATAAAGATATACAGTATCGTAACAATCCTGATATTTGACAACAACCCCAAGAGTATCATAAATCCATCCTGTTCTTTGAGGCGTAAAGGTAATCAAAACCTTCGTTGAATCGTCGGGCAATATTACATCCCCAATTTGCAAACTATCCAAAGAAAAATTTGGCGGATTGTGCCAAGGTAAAATATCGGAAACTCCCCCTTGCTCTTTACCATTGCTACTTATATACCCCAATGTATCGCGCGACATTCCGATACCCGCAATACCTACGTAAACTTCACGGACGTTGAATCCTATGAATCGTTTTCTATAACCAACAATAGGAATTTCTACAGATTTTGTATTCTTATTGATAAACGCAAACATTTGCAAGGTAGCATTGTATTGCCTTTCTCCATAGCTCCCTACAAATACCACAATAAGTTTAATGGTTGAATCAACTTGAACTGGAAGTATTGAGACAATACGGAAAAATTTCCCATCAGTGCCAATAATTTTCGCCGAATCAATACGGAATGGTATCGTTCCGAGATTTTTAATCTCGAACTCCAGTGTATCACTTTCACATATAGAACTTATACCAAAATCAAGTGTATCGGGGTAGTAAAAACTTCCACCTACTCCCACCCCCCGGACAATTACATATTGAGTATCAGGACACGGCACATAGTAAATTATTCTCAACGTATCGTAAATTAGCCCTTCTTTAGTTGGTGCGAATGTAACAGTTACATTGTTATCAAAAGAAGGCATAAGAACAAGGACCTTGGGATTAGCAATAAAATCCCCCGTGGTACCATAAATATCCGAAGTCCTTTGCTCTATAGTTCCTTTGTTCACGAGTATTAGGTTCTTTTGCGATTGGTCACCAATTTGGACAACGCCAAAATCAAGTGTATCTGGTAAAGCCTCGACTCGTAAATTTTCTTGTATCGCCGAAAGTTTTATCCTTAAAATAGGGGTATTGATATCATTACTTTCAATTACTAATTCAGCGGTTTTTAATCCATCGGCTGCTTCCCGATGCCCTTCAAATTTGACAACACAACTATCGATGCTGTTCGGCGGAATTCGCGAAGAGAGAGAATTTGAAAGGGAAAAGTGTGGGGGAACATTCAAATCCGAAACATACACCCGATTAATAATTAAATCGGATGTACCACTATTCCGAATGTAGATAATCGTATCCTTCGATTTACAATAAGGAAATACCCCCATATAAACGGAGTCAACATTAGCGAGAATGCGAGCATACGTTCCAATCCCATAAAGTTGAAACCTCAAATCGGTACTGCATATAGAAGGAAGTGAATCACTACCCGAAATCCCAGTATCAAATTTATAAACGCTATCCTTTTGGGGCTTGAATGAATAATATAGTTTCAAAGTGTCGTTTTTACGTAAATAAACAGGTAGGTTTGGTTCACTTTTAATAAACTCAAACTCGGGAGAACTTTGCGGGGGTTGGTCGAAGTAGGCAATCCCATCGCCTCTGTTCACAATAATAACAATGGAAGTATCGCTTTCGCCTACTGGAACAAAGCCGAAATTAGTGCCTCCAAGTACTACTAAATCGGTTGTAACGCCTTCGCCAATCACTACAAGGGAATCAAGATATTTACACAAATCAAAGTTATAATGGACCTTTGCTACATAATAACCTTCTTTGGTAGGATTAAATTCAACAAAATTTAGAGCAGTATCGTTTATTCCAAAGTTTGTTCGGCTCGATAAAGTAAAGTCGAAACCGCTTGTATCAATCAAATCAATATCTATAATATTTATTGGATAATTACCGATGTTCTTTACAGAATAATACTTGCGAATTTTTCGCCCAATACATACTTCACCAAAAAACAGTGTATCAATAATTTTTGTTTTCTCTTCGAAATCTACACCAACAGCCACATTAAAATATTTTATATAAACCGCTTTTGAAAGGATAGGACATTCCTTAGGAAAAATCATAATTGAATCAATATTTTCACCTAATTTGGCTCCAAGGCTTTTCAGATGCATCCTTAAAGTATCGAATTGGTTCTTAGCCAAAGAAGTCAATGAACTAACCAAATCAAATTTTGCAGCCGGATATGTATAACCAAATTCAACATCGAAGTTACTCTTATTTATTATTATAATCGAAGTATCCCACACAAGATTCAAGCAATACACACCTAAATCCAAAGTATCGATAGTAACAAAACTATCAATTGAAAGCAAATCGAAAACATACTTTTCCATATTGATTCTGACAACAACTTCCCAAGGCTTATAATCCGCATATTGGTCGTTATGTGGAATCAACAAGGTATCAACAATAGGATTAAGTAATCCAGCCCTAATTGTTAATTTAAACTTGAGCCAAAGAGTATCGTCGGGTGCTACATTTTGATTATTTTTAGGTTCAATAATTTCGAACCCCAGATTATTCTTAAAGCGTAAATTCAGCAAATCGAGTGAAAGCGGTGCATTACCAATGTTGGTTATTGGAATCGAATCTATTATAACACCACCAGGACATTCTTTGACATTCAACTCGATATAACGTTTACCGGCAATTGTAGGATATTTTGAAATGTGTAAGATATTCGTTGCAGATTGAGAATAAACAAATCGAGGGATGTAAGAAAATGTATCAAGAGTAAAACTTCCTAAGTCTTCTATTGCACAAAGGAAAAAGATTGTATCTCTTTCTTTTAAGAAAATTTCCTTTTGCCAAAGGTTTGTTCCTTTTAAGCCACTCAAAGTAGAATATAAATACCAATCAGAACTTTCAGGCTTGACAAAGAGTAAAATCGAATCAGTTTGGAACCCCTTACTACCGGTGAGCATAAATTTTTTAGCAACGTAAGTAGAAGTATCGGTAGTTACACCTCGATAAGGTTGTGTATTACTAGGAGAAAGTGCGATATTATTAATATTTGGAGCATCAACTCTAATATATCCGGAACCACCGCCATTACCACCACGAACGGACAAACTTAAATCCGACGCACCGAGTTTGGTAAATATCCCGATTGAACCACCTGAACCGCCTCCTCCGGCACCGTTACTGCTCGAACCACCATTGCGACCATCGGCACTAACCGAAAAATTTTCAGCCTTCTTTGCAAAGATGCGAATAGCACCGCCTCCGCCACCACCAGAACCTGAACACACATTTAATCCACTCGGGTTTCCACTTGCTCCTCCACTACCACCAGCAATAGGAACAATCATACTATTTCCATGAACCTTGCCACCATTCTGATAGTTAGAAGGATGATTTTCTCCAGTGGTTGCAAAACCGCCACCACCGCCCATTTCATTATTAATCGAGCCTGTTCCACCACCATAGCCACCGGGACGATTCCAGTTACTTTGGTCCCCCGAACCTATACCAGATTTGCCGAAAGGATGGCCAGTTCCACCACCCGAAGCCTCATATCCATAAGGAATCTCGGGAGGAGCGATACCGTTTAAACTTCTCCCAGAATCACCTGTTCCTGTCGAAAGATTCTTATATGTTCCCCCACCCCAAAGATTGTTTGTGCCTCCACGTCCCCCACTTGTAAATCCACGACCTCCATCTTCTCCGGGATTACCCGAAAGATAGTCGCAAAACCTTCCTCCTCCACCTCCACCGCCAGGACCTGCATTTTGGATTAACCCTTCTCCAGCACTAACATTAAATTTAGTTGAACTACCCAAACCAACAACATTATCAATACATAAAACAATAAAAGGTAGATAACTTCTATTACGAGCTGGAAACGAAATTATATTGTCCAAAAATGCCTTGTATTCGTTCCCAGCAAGAGACAAGTTGTCCACAATCATTGCTCCACTTGGAGAACGCACCCCAAGTGGCGACGAACCAAAAATTTGGTTGCTTTGCAATAACGTTCCAAAGGAATACGGCTTTACAATATAGAAAGTATCAGCATTCGATGGAAAACTCCCATACTGAACTCTAAATGGAATTCTAAACTTATTATCGAGATTTCTCCAGTCACTTGCATTAGGTGTTTCGACACTTGGCTTTACAAAGAAATATGTAGAAATCAAGCGCCCTTGCCAACTAACAGCAATGGGACCAACAACTATCTTATTAGTATCTTCAAACCTATCGAATATGATTTTAACAGCACCTTGATTATCGAAATATATTGTATCGTTACCAAAATTGCCGAAGGCATTGTATGGAGAAATAATTTCGACATAAGTGGAGAAACCCGGAGTGCCAACATCGGGAATAATGTATGAAACCTTTGGGTTTTGAGCAAAAGAAAAAACGTTGCTAATAACAAAAAATAAAATACAGCAAAGTTTTTTACATACTATTTTCATCGTTAAATCCAAATTAGACAACAGAAAATTACGATAAAAAAAAATATTACACAAATGCTTTTGTTCACATTGCAACACATAAATACAGAAATTAAATTGATAATTTGACTATTGCATTTAAATTTGTTCTTTACTAATTTAGAATTTGAGAGTTTTGTTAAATGAATGAAAATGAAGTTATATTATCATAAAGTTGATTTCGAACGATTCAAAACAATTCTGGTTATTATTGTTACACATTCGGAGGTACTATGAAACACAAAGTCTATGTTTTCAATTTCTTCGCACTTTTCTCAATGGCTTTGATAAGCCTTCTTGCATCTTGCACGGGCCCCGAAGGACCAGCAGGTCCCCCGGGTAAAGATGGTACACCTGGCACTGCTGTTTGCGGTGTTTGTCATGAATCGTCAACTTTTCTACTCGCTAAACAATTGCAATTCCACAATTCTAAACACTACGAAGGCGAAGCATTCGCTATCGCTAACCGCACTGCTTGCGCTACTTGCCATACGAGTGAAGGTTTCCGTGAATCTTTAACAACGGGTTTGGATACTGCTCTTGCTGTGTTTCCTAACCCAACAGGTCCCAATTGCCGAACCTGTCATTTCGTCCATAATAAATACGACACTTCCGATTTTGCTCTAACATATACCGCTCCTGTAAAATTCCGTTATGGTGGACAAACTGTTGACTTTGGCAAAGGGAACTTATGCACAAAATGTCATCAAGCACGCCCAGTTAGCCCTCTTCCAGTTGTAGGAGGCGACAGCATAACCGTTACAAACTTTCGCTGGGGTCCTCACTATAGTGTTGTTGCCAATATCATTGCTGGTGTCGGAGGTTATGAAATTCCTGGGCCGGAAGCCTATCAGGTTAGTAATCCACATAAGATAGCAATTAAAGATGGATGCGTTACCTGCCATATGGGAAAAGCCTATGGAACTTACGCCGGTGGTCACACTTTCAGAACAAAATATGAATCCGAAGGAACCGAGGTTGAATATGTTGCATCTTGCGCAACTGCCGATTGCCATCCCGGTACTACAAAATTTGACATTGATGGAAAAGTTACTGAAATAAAAAATCTTGTTGCTCAACTTCGGCAAAAACTAATTGACCGTGGCTTGTTAGATGTATCTCGAAACACTGGACAAGAAGCTGGTGTTCTTAGCGAATATATCCTTTTGCCGGGTAATAAACCGAAGAAGTTTTCCTCGCTCGAAGCAGGTGCAGTGCTGAATTACTTATTGGTTGCAAAAGCCCGGGGATATGGCATACACAACTATAAATATGCCAAAGCTTTATTGATAAATACACTTAATGCATTGCAATAAGTAGTAGAATGAATATGCAAAAAGTAATTTTAACAACTCTTGTAATAGCACTACTTGGGGTCGGAGCATTTGCCCGGCCCCAGTATTCAATTCTTCAAACTTACGGTGCAAAATGTTCCTCGTGCCACGTCAATGTTCAAGGAGGTGGCGTTCGCACTGTCGGGGGGTGGTTAGCTCGAAAAGACATTTCTTTAATTAACCCATCGTTTATTGGCCTTAAAGGGTTCTTTGACCAACTCACAGCAAGGAATTCATATTTTGATGACAAACTCATCATTGGATTCGATGCACGTGTTCAATCTGCACGTTGGGGTGGTGGAATTTCTGGTTCTTCTTACCGAGACTATATGTTTATGCAAGCCTCACCGTATATAGTGGTTTCACCTTTCGAATGGTTGTGGGCAGAGGGCTTCTATAATATTGCATACGACATAGAAAAATCCCGACGCTATCCGGGACAACAAGCATACGCTTTCAGTCTCAACTTAAAGCCAATCGATGCCTTGCCTTCGTTGCGAGTTGGGTATTTCCAGCCTCCGATTGGACAAAAGTGGGATGACCATACTATGTTTGTTCGAACCGCTATTCCTGGACGCCATTTGATAGTTCCTACAGATTATGCCGAATGGGGTGCTCAACTGGATTACGAAAATATTCCATGGTTAAGTCTTAGCGCTGGAGCATTTAGCGGCAATAATCTTACTGTATTGACGGCAAGAGATAAAAACGGTAAGACAATCCGGCTCGTAGATTCTAATTCCATAGGATTCGCAGCAAGAGGGATGTTGAGCCCAGAGGTTATTCAAGGAGTAAACTCATACCTTGGTGGTTCTTTCTACCTTAACGGAGATTATTACATTTCGAGCGTTTTTCTTGGAGTGGGGTTGCCCGACCGCGTCTCTCTCATTGGTGAATACGTCCGAACTGAAAAGAAAGATTCGAGGCTGACTCTTTCTTTTCTTCTTGATTTAACATACCAAGTTACCGAAGCAGTTCTACCATTTGTTCGTGCAGAAAGGTCTATTCTAAAAGATAAAGACCAAAATAAACCAATTTATGCTACTCAACTTGTTTTCGGTTCCCATATTATTCTTCTTCCATCGCTTGATTTACTTATTGAATATAGAATTTTAGACCGAGAACATTTTGAAAAATATAGTGCCCAATGGGCTTTCCAACTACATTTTTACTATTAACTTCTGGTTAAAAAATTATGAAGAGCAACACATATAACGAAAAGAGACGAGAGTTTTTAAAAACAACTGGTTCAGTAATAATGAGTGGTTTGACACTTACTGTTTTTTCGCCACTTCTTTCATCTTGTGAAAGGGATGAAATACTACCTACTGCGCCTCCGGGCAGTGAGATAGTTATCGACCTAAAAAATTATCCGAACCTACAAACATTTCCGTCTATCGCAAAAATTAAAGTAACAAAACCTATTGAAACTGCATTTATCATTCGAAGGATTTCGGAAACAGAATATTTCGTATTTACTGCTACTTGTCCCCACCAGGGTGTAGAACTTAATACCCCATCGGATGTAAATGGGAATATTCATTGTCCCCAGCATAATGTTGATTTCTGGTCGAAAAACGCTCCCCCAGAGCCAGGAAGCGTTGTTTCTAACCCAATGGGCGTTAAAGTTGGTTCACTTCGTATTTATAACTATGAATTTAACTTAAAAACCAATACATTAACAATTAAATTGACTAATTAATCACTATCATTTATGAAATATCAGAATTTTTGTTGGGAGGAATAAAAATGAAAATTCAAAAAATCTCTGCTGCCTTCATTTGCATAGTATTTATTCTCACTTTTATACTTAACGCACAAGAAACCACCACAACCAAAGATGGAAAGACGGTTTTTATTGAAGCGAAATGTAACACTTGTCATGCTATCTCTTCGCTGGAAATCGAAGCCAAAAATAAATCGGCAAGCAATAAAGCTTCCGACCTTTCAAAAATCGAAATAAAATACGATAAAGACTTTTTGAAAAAATACTTATACAAAGAAGAATCGCTTAACGAGAAAAAACATCCAGTTGCATACAAAGGAACAGACGAAGACCTCGAAATTTTGCTTAGTTTCATTCTATCGTTACAGTCACAAGAACAACCACAGAAAGAAAACGAACAAAAATAGTTATTTTTTATATAAGGGAACCCAACAACGAACTTTAACGGTTCCCTTATATTATGTAATTTGTATTTTTAAGTACTTAAATTATTGGAATGAAATTAAAATCGCTAAAATATATAATATGGGTAATTAGTATATTATCCTTTGCAGCGATAGTTTTTGCACAACAAAAGAAGATAGCCGACAATGAAGTTTGTCTATCGTGCCACGACGACCCTTCTATTACAATGGACAAACAAGGAAAAACAATTTCCCTCGAAGTGAAGAAATTTATTTTTTCAAAATCTGTACATTCTTCGCTAAAATGCGAAAAATGTCATATTGGTTTTAATCCCGACGAGATTCCACACAAAGAAAAAATTGCGCCGATAAATTGTTTGAGTTGCCACACGAATGCACCCAGACTACATCCTTTCCACCCCCAAATGGTCCGAGCCGACGGTATTGCTGGCAACAACGACGTAAATTGTAAAAAATGCCACGGTTACCACGATGTCCAATCGCCAAAGAATCCAACTGCAAAAACTCATTTCCTCAATTCAACGGAATTTTGTGGAAATTGTCATAAAAACGAACGAGTACAACATATCAAATCTGAACACTTCGTTGTTTTAAATAAAAATAACCCAAATGCTCCAACTTGTATATTTTGCCACCGCGAACAAATAACCAAAGGTTACCATCTTGACGTAGTCAAACTTAAACTAAATCAGGAAAAACTTTGCCTAAATTGTCATTTGAAACAACCAGCAACACAGTTTTCAAAATCACTTATTGATTATGAAAAAAGTGTTCATAGTTCGGCTTTACGAAAAGGGAACAAATTTGCTGCTGTGTGTATCGATTGCCATGGTCCTCACAACCTCCAAAAAGCCAATGCTCCCGATTCAAGAATAAACCCTTTCAAAGTTTCGGACGTCTGTGGAAAATGCCATCTTACAATTACTTTAGAATACCACTCGAGTATTCATGGTATCGAGTTGAAAAAGGGGAACCAAGATGTTCCCGGCTGCACCTATTGCCATGGTGAACATGCAATTAGCCCAATGGCAAAGGTTTCCGAAAGGATAATACAGGCGAACAGGATGAATTTCAATGTAATCGTTGAAAACAAGATGGTATTCTGTGTAAAGTGTCATACCAACGATACACTAATGTCTAAATACCATATAAGCACTCTCGGAAAAGCCCACGATTGGCTACCTAACTTACAAAAGCACTGGGAAACTGTGCGCTGTGTCGATTGCCATTCGTCGTACGAACCTCCAAATCTTTCACACAATATTCTCCCACGCGAACAAACCGTTAAGCAATGCGAAGAGTGCCACTCTAAAAATTCAATACTTATGACTAAACTTTATAAGCATGAAAAAGCACAATCTCGCGAAAAATTCGGTTTCATCAATGGAACAATTTTAAGCGATGCTTATGTGATTGGAACCACACGGAATATTTATTTAGATTTTATCAGTGTATCGATATTTGGAATCATTATAATTGCTTTAGCGTTGCACGCTTTCTTACGATGGTATTTTAGACCTAGCAAATACCCCATACAAGAATCAATAAATGACGATTTTAACGACATAGGCTCTGACCAAAGAGAAAATAACGAAAAAAACTAATGACATTAATGTGAGTAAAGAGAATGAAAAAAATATACCTTTATCCATTTTGGTTAAGATTCTGGCACTGGTTGAATGCTTTGCTCTTTTTCCTATTGATTGTCTCGGGATTAAGCCTTCACTATTCCGACCCAAAATCGGGATTAATACCTTTTAATATTGCAATAATAACACATAATGTTTCTGGGATTCTTCTATCTTTAAATTATCTATTTTTCATCATATTCAGTATTATTTCGAAAAACTATAAGCACTATATTCCACATCTTAAAGGCTTATGGAATAGATTATACTTACAAACTAGATATTATATTTTAGGAATTTTCATTGGCGAACACCATCCATTTGAACCAACAACCGAAAGAAAGTTTAATCCTCTTCAACAATTAGCCTATTTGGGGGTAATGGGGGTTCTATTGCCTATTATAATCATAAGCGGTTGGCTGTTGATGTTTCCCGAGCTTGCTCCCGACGAAATACTTGGGCTTGGAGGCATCTGGCCAATGGCACTACTCCATACTATCGTTGGTTTCACACTCAGCATATTTATGGTTGTTCATATTTATCTTGCTACAACTGGGAGAACCACCGGAGAACTTTTTAAGGTAATGTTAACTGGTTGGCATCTTTCCTTTGAAGAGCCACCCCTTGCATCCATTCGCTCGAAACGTCCACATACCAAACGACGTATTTTACCCGTGGTTTTCTATAATCCAATTACTCTCGCAGGTGGCTTAATATCGTTGTTAAGTTTTCTTATCATCCTTTTCTTAATTATCGTAGAAATATTTTCAGAGCAACCTAACCCATATCTTGGAATTGTAACTTTCATCGTTTTGCCTACATTTGTTATTTTGGGCATTATACTAATCATTTTTGGTGCACTAAAAGAGAATCGCAGACTCCTAAGTTTAGGTGGGAAGAAACACCAACTACCAGTTCTCGACTTAAATAACCCCAAACATCAAGTTGCAACCATAATTTTCTCGGTCAGTGGTTTACTCTTGCTCATTTTTAGTTCATTTGGAACTTTCAAAGCATACGAATATACTGACTCCGACCAATTCTGTGGTGAAGTTTGCCACAAGGTAATGGAACCAGAATATACAACATATAAAGACTCTCCACATTCTCGCGTCGGTTGCGTAAAATGCCACATAGGTCCAGGAGCAAATTGGTTCGTTCGCTCAAAACTTTCCGGAACTTATCAGGTTTACTCTGTAATTTTCAACAAATATAGTCGCCCCATTCCGACACCTGTAGAAAACTTACGACCTGCTCAGGAAACCTGTGAACAATGTCATTGGCCAAAACATTTCTATTCAGAAAAACGTAAGCGCTATGATTTTTTTACTTCTGACGAAAAAAATTCAGAATATCAAATTTCAATGCTCATCAAAGTTGGTGGTGGTTCAATCGAAACCGGCAACAACGACGGAATTCATTGGCATATGTATCTAGCCAACGAAATTTCCTACTACCCCGCGGACAAAAGTAGGCAGATTATTCCTTGGGTTAAATCAAAATCACTAATCACTGGCGAAGAAACCGTTTACAGGGATACATCTTTTAAATTTGATTTTAATATACCCCCGAAAGATATGCTTCGCAAGCTTGATTGTATTGACTGCCACAACAGACCATCACATATTTTCAAACAGCCCAATCAAACTATTAATTTCTTACTTAGTGCCGGTAGAATCGATAAAAAACTTCCTTCCATAAAAAATATTGGAGTTCAAGTTCTCGAAAACTACGTTAAAACAAGACAAACTGCATACGAGGACATTAAGAATTTTATCTGGAATTACTACAAAGAAAACTATCCAGAAACAGCGGCTAATGAAGGTGATGCAATCAACAAAGCTATAAATGAACTCTACAATATTTATATGAAGAATTACTTCCCCGATATGAAGGCAGATTGGAAAAGTTTTCCAAATAATATTGGACATCTTTATAGCCCCGGTTGCTTTCGCTGCCACGATGGTAAACATATCAGTAGTACTGGAAAGGTAATTTCGAACGATTGCAACATTTGTCATATTATAAATTATCAAAAACCGCCTTGGGGCGATACAATGGTTTCTTCTACTGGTCTTAATTTTATACATCCCGGTGGACTCGAAAAACTTGCTCAAAAGAATAATTGCTATACTTGCCACGGTCCACAGAAACAAATCTTCAAACTAAGGTTGGCAACTGCGAAATAAAAAAATTCATTATTTTTGCTTTTTTATAGGGGGGAAGATTTGGATTTAACTTCTGCAATAGAAAAATTTCTTACGTATTGCAAAGAGCAAAAGAAATTTTCCCAACAAACAGTAATAACATACGCAACTGCTCTTGAACAATTCCGAAACCTTTTGGAAACCGAACTTGACAAAAATCTCGAAGTCCACAAAATAACCACTCAACATATAAAAAGATTCATTTCCTACTTACACCACAACAAAATGTCCAAAAAAACCTTAAAGGTTAAAACTTCTGCTATAAAGTCATTTTTCAAGTTTTTATATAAAAAGGATTGGATTGTATCGGACCCTTCATATCTTGTGGCAACTCCAAAAACTGAAAAGAACATACCATCTTTTCTTCTTCCCGACGAGATTGACAAACTTATTGAAAGTATAAAGCCAGATGACCCGATAAGCAGTCGAAACTTAGCACTAATCGAACTGCTCTATGGCTCGGGCTTAAGAATAAGTGAAGCATTGGACTTAACTACTAACGATTTCAATCGCCATTCGCAAACTATACGAGTAGTTGGTAAAGGGAAGAAAGAACGTATCGTCCCAATCGGGAAAAAAGCAATAGAAGCAATCGCAAAATATCTTGAGTTCCGTAAAGAACTGGCCTCCCGGGAAAAGCCCTCCAATAAGCTCTTTTTGACAAAATCTGGAAAACCTTTAAAACCAGCAGAATCGTATAAGATTATCCATAATTTGCTTACGAAATATTCGGATGCTCCACAAAGAAGCCCACACGTTCTCCGTCACACATTTGCAACACACTTGCTCGACAAAGGTGCCGATATACAAAGCGTAAGCGAAATGCTTGGACATTCGTCGCTTTCTTCGACACAAGTTTACACACACGTTTCGGTTCAAAAATTGAAAGAGGTATATAAGAAAGCACATCCTAAAGCTTAATCTATCAATCGAGGCTTAACCCACTCAATTTTAACTCCCGCGTTTTCTTCGGCTCGATGTATCTCGATTTTTTTGAATTTACTCAAAGAAACTGTATTACCGATTATTACATCTCTGTATTTTAAAATTGCAAATCCTTTTTCCAATGGGCGGAAAGGATGAAGTGAAGCCAGATGCTTCGAGATTGCATCAACATTTTCAAATAATTTATTAATTTTTCTTGTTGTTGAATTCAACAATCTTTCATCCAGTTCATCAAGGTTTTGGCGGGAAAAACGAACTTTGTCCTCGATTTTCCGAAATCGATACGATACAAAAATATTGTGTATCAATTCCTTAAAATTCTGAATCGAGGATGTAACAATGCTTTCTATCTGCTCCAACATATAGTTAATATCTATCTTAAGTTGTTGAATAGTAATTGGTGTTGCAATTTCAGCAGCAGCGGTTGGAGTGGCTGCTCGTTTGTCCGCAACAAAATCTGCTATTGTAAAATCGGTCTCGTGTCCAACAGCAGAAATAACTGGAATTTTCGATGCAAAGATTGCACGTGCTACTTCCTCTTCGTTGAAAGCCCAAAGGTCTTCGAGTGAACCACCACCCCTGCCAACGATTATCAAATCTAATGGATACCGATTGAGTTCCTCTATGGCTTTAACGATATCGAACTTTGCATCGTTCCCTTGAACAAGTGTTTCGCGAAAATATATTGTGCAAAGTGGATTTCTTCGGCGAATTGTTGTTAGCATATCCTGTATTGCCGCACCGGTCGGAGACGTTGCAATACCGATATTTAAAGGGAATTCTGGTATTGGCTTTTTGTATTGTTCGTCGAAAAGGCCTTCCGATGCCAATTTCTTCTTCAAAGCCTCGAACCGCAAGTATAAATCACCAATTCCTATCGGAAATATTTCTTCGCAATCAATCTGGTATTGACCACGAGTTGCATAAACAGTAATAGGTCCAGCAACAACAACATTCATCCCATCTTTTAAATCGAAATTTAACAATTTGGAACGCCAAAGCACACAGTTGATTTGAGCATTGTCATCTTTCAAGGTAAAATAACGATGCCCCGATGAATGGAGTTTGTAGTTCGAAATTTCGCCCTGGACATAAACTATACCTATGCCATTGTATAGTATTTCGGAAATTATGTCTGTCAGTTGTGAAACGGTTAATATTTTTCGACTTCCTACTACATTTTGTGTTTCGTTCATTTTTGCTACCCATAAAATAAAAATCAAAATTATGAAAATCCAAAATAACATTATGAAAATATGAAAATCCAAAATGAAGGGCGAAACGACTTAACTACTTAAGATTATCAGCAGAAGCCAATTGAGAAGGAAGTAAATAAAAGATGTACATTCCCATATTAATCTTGTTAATAAAACTTTACCAATTAAAATGCAGTAAACAATCAATTAACTTTTTCTTAATATATTATTAATATTAACTTAACATTTAGTGAGTAGTTTGCATTTTTTAAAAATTCAAAAGGAGTAAAAAATGTTTAAAGGCGTTCTTCCATTCGTAGTTCTAGCTATTGCATTTATTAGTTTTGCCGCAAAGGAAGTTATTACAATCAAAGGCTCCGACACAATGGTAATTCTTGCTCAAAGATGGGCAGAAGTTTATATGAAGAAAAATAAAGATGTTATCATTCAAGTAACGGGTGGAGGCAGTGGTACAGGAATTTCCGCACTAATTAATGGAACTACTGATATTTGTAATTCATCCCGTCCAATGAAAAAGGAGGAAAAAATTAAACTAAAAGAAAAATATGGTACACCAGGAGTCGAAATCAAAGTTGCAATTGATGGCTTATCGGTTTATGTCAATAAAAATAATCCCATAAATGAATTATCGCTACAACAAATAAAGGATATATATACTGGCAAAATAAATAACTGGAAAGAAATTGGTGGACCAGATGCAAAAATTATAAGATATTCAAGAGAGAACAATTCGGGTACTTATGTTTATTTCAAAGATGAGGTTTTGTTGGGCGAGGATTTTCATCCATCCTCTCAAAATTTACCGGGTACTGCTGCAGTTGTAAATGCAGTCTCTAAAGATAAATACGGAATTGGATATGGTGGTGCAGCATATGGCAAAGGAATTAAAGAATTAAAAATTAAGAAAGATAAAAATTCTCCAGCATATGCACCTACAATGGAAAATATCCGAAAAGGTTTATATCCAATTTCAAGATATCTTTATATGTATACCCGGACAAAACCGGAGGGTGCAACTAAAAAATTTATTGATTGGGTGTTAAGTGAAGAAGGTCAAAAGGTTGTGTCTCAGGTCGGCTATTTCTCAATTCGGTGATAAGGAACTATTGAAAACTTATGGAAGAGCAACAAGCTCGAATTGATTTACTTAAGAAGAAATTTTACTTCGCAGACTGGCTTGCAAAAGTTATTATAAAGACAATTGCTTTGGTCTCCTTTATTTCTATTGTTTTAATTCTTGTTTTTGTATTCAGAGAAGCAATTCCAATCTTTTCTTACCAACCAAAAGAAACTATATATAAAGAAAAAGAACTCGCCCAAGAGACTTATGGTGAAGAAAATATTGCTATTGAAACCCTAAACAGTAAAAGTTCCAACTCACCCGTGCTTAATTCATCGAGTGAAGAAAATAAATCAATTTGGGATAATATCTTTTCGTCTACTTGGGAACCAATTTCATCACAACCAAAATTTGGTATAATACCACTTGTTGTTGGAAGTTTTAAAGTTACTTTAATAGCTATTTTAATTGCTGCACCAATTGGCATACTTGCGGCACTTTTTACATCAACATTTGCTCCGAAGTGGGCAAAAGAAATTCTTAAACCAGCAATTGAACTCCTCGCAGGCTTTCCATCGGTTGTTATTGGATTTTTTGCGTTGATTGTTCTTGCCTCTTTTCTTCAGGATATTTTCGGATATCAATATAGACTAAATGCCTTCGTTGGTGGAATTGCAATGTCTCTTGCTGTGATTCCAATTATTTACACGGTTACCGAGGATTCACTTTCTGCTATTCCGAAAAGTTATGTTGAAGCAAGTCTTGCGCTAGGTGCTGAAAAATGGCAAACAGCAGTTTTTGTCGTTTTGCCTGCAGGTACTCCCGGAATTT
>CAZPSM010000001.1:40896-54826 GCA_964589125.1 uncultured Hyphomicrobiales bacterium
CAATCTTTGAGCCAGTCAGAACAATGTCGGCTACAATTGGGGCTGAAATGGCCGAAGTCGTTTTCGGCGAAGTGCATTATAACATTTTATTTTTCCTAGGCTCGCTCCTCTTCATTTTTACATTTATACTAAATGCTATAGCTGAATTCTATGTTAGAAATAAATTGCTTAGAAAATTTGGTGGTGAAAAGTGAAATTGAAAAAAATTCTTTGGGGCATATCGATTAAAACTCTTACTGCTCTGTCTGCCCTTCTTATACTTACTGCCGTTGCTGTAATTATGATAAATATTATTCTTGGTGGTTGGCCGCATATAACATGGGAATTCTTAACTACTGCACCCAAAGAAGGAATGACAGAAGGCGGAATATTTCCAGCTATTTTCGGTACTTTTCTACTCGTTGTAATTATGTCAATTTTTGGAGTGCCAATTGGCACTATTTCAGCAATTTATTTAAGCGAATATGCAAATCCTGATTCAATTGTTGCAAGATTTATTAGGTTCTCAGTAAATACCTTGGCAGGAGTTCCAGCAATTGTTTTTGGATTATTTGGGCTTGGATTTTTTATTCAGTTCGTTGGTAAAGGAATGGATAATTTGTTTTACGGTGGTGTACAACTTAAATGGGGCCAGCCTAATATTTTCTGGGCAAGTTTAACAATGGCTCTTCTGACACTGCCTGTAGTAATTGTCTCCGTAGAAGAAGCAATTAAATCTGTGCCAAAAGAATTAAAAGAAGCCAGTTTTGCCCTTGGAGCAACAAAATGGCAAACAATTAGAAAAGTGGTGATTCCAAACTCATTAACTGGGATTTTAACCGGTGGAATTCTTGCAGTGAGTCGAGGTGCAGGGGAAGTTGCTCCAATTCTGTTCACAGGTGCAGCTTATTTCCTTCCACATTTGCCTTCATCTTTATCAGACCAATTTATGGAACTAGGCTATCATATTTACATTATGAGTACCCAATCCCCTGATGTAGAAGCTACAAAAGGAATTCAGTATGCAACAACATTAGTTTTACTTGTTTTGACTTTCGCACTAAATTTTTCTGCTATATTTTTGCGATATAAATTGAGAACGATGAAAAGTAGATTAAGTTAAATAAAATTTTTTGAAAATGGAAAAAATTAGAATTATTACTCGTAACTTAAATTTTTATTATGGAAAAAAGCAGGTTTTGTTCAATATAAACCTTGAAATTCCTGAAAAGAAAGTTACGGCTATAATTGGTCCCTCGGGTTGTGGCAAATCTACTTACATTAGAACCCTAAACCGAATGAATGATGCAATTGTTAATGCTCGCGTCGAAGGCGAGGTATTGATAGATGGGATTAATGTTTATCAAAATGGAATTGATATCGCTGCATTGCGAAAAAAAGTCGGTATGATTTTTCAAAAATCAAATCCATTCCCAAAATCCATTTACGATAATGTCGCATACGGACCAAGGATTCAAGGCATTAGAGATAAAAAAACACTCGACGAAATTGTAGAGTCAAGTTTAAGGCGAGCGGCTCTGTGGGATGAAGTCAAAGATGAACTAAAAAAAAGTGCCTTGGCTATTTCCGGAGGTCAACAACAAAGATTATGCATTGCTCGAGCTCTTGCTGTAAATCCAGAAATTCTTTTGATGGATGAGCCTGCCAGTGCACTTGACCCACTTTCAACAATTAAGATTGAAGATTTGATATTTGAATTAAAAGAAAATTATCCGATTGTAATAGTTACCCACAATATGCAACAAGCCGCAAGGATTAGTGATTATACTGCTTTTTTCTATATGGGACAACTAGTTGAATTCGGTGATACTCCCATGATTTTTACAGCACCGAAGAAAAAACAAACCGAAGATTATATAACTGGTAGATTTGGTTAGGAGGTTTTATGCAAAAACATTTCGAAACAGAGCTCGAAAATCTGAAAATTAATATTACCAATATGGCAAGCATTGTTGAAGCAATGGTAGAAAATGCATTCGTTGCTCTGATAAATTCTGATCTCGAACTTTGTAAAAAAATCAAAACTCGAGATAGAGAAATAGATGCGTATGATAATTTAATCAAAACTCAGTGCGAAAATATTCTTGCACTATTTCAACCATTTGCAGTCGACTTAAGATTTATCCTCACGGCTTTAATGGTAAACAGCCAACTGGAAAGATGTGGAGACATCGCTGTCAATATCGCTCAAAGAGTTAAACCACTGATAGATAATAAATTGCTTGTTGAAGAATCAAAAATTTTAGAAATGGGAGAAATTGCTACCTCGATGTTCAAAGATGCAATTGATTCTTTTATTAATAAAGATGCTAATCTTGCCGAACAAATTGGGCAAAAAGATGATGTTGTAGATACCTATAATAAAAATATTTTTCGATTTTTAATTGAAAAAATGAAACACCAACCCGAACTAATTGAACCTGCATCGCATTTGATGATTCTCTCCCGTCATATTGAAAGACTTGCAGACCATTCGACTAATATTGCTGAAGATGTAATTTTTATGGTCAGTGCCGAGATAGTTTCCCATAAGCATAAACTGGGACCGAAATAAAAATCAATTCTCTTTTAATCGGAATTGGTTCTATTTAATCGCTTTCTTAATCTTCGATAATTCATTTTTCGAGTAATAGCTGCAATTACCTTTTTTTACAGCTGGCTCAATACTAAGTTCTTGAATTACTTTCTTTACTTTTGCTGCTGGAACGGATAGCTGTTCTGCAATTTTTCCAACTGTTAATAATTCTTCTCGACCCTCGGTTATTTTTTTTGTCTCGTCCATTTTTGTTCCTTATTATATAAAAAATCAAAATTATGGAAATCTAATCAAAAAACAAAACGACTTAGGTACCACATTATTATAAGATAAGTAGTGCCTACTCGAAAGAGGAGAAAACATACAGCTAATTAAACAAACCTCATCAATTCTCACAATAAAATCTTAATAAGCAAAAACTAAAGGTTAATCTCTTTATTTTTTCTTAATCATATATTTAATATGTAGCCAAGGAACCGAGTGGAAGGGAAGATTTTTAGGAAAATTGCCACATTGAAATGACAATTATGGACTACCGAAAGGCAATGACATTGAAAGACTTCGGTATCGCATTAAAAGGACACATTCTTGCCAATGGAAAATTAAAATATTGGGTAATGTTTGGAAATGGCTCTGGGAACAAGCCAGAATTAGACCGCTACAAAAACATTTATACTCTTTTGGAATTTTATCCAATCGATAATCTGACCCCAACAATTTACTATCATAATAGATTTTTACCCTTCAGAATTATAAATGCGAGTCAAATCATAAGCTTGAATAACGATGGATGATGTATTTGCTTTGTTCTTGAGTTACAAATTTAAAAAACATCCTTAAAATTGAAATAGAATCGTATTTGGGCTTCCGTCGAAACGAATTCCAAAGACAAGACACCATATTTCTAACAAAAACTACTTTCGGTAACACCCTTTTCGGGATTTTTTATATTGCGGAAAATCTAAATCTTGTTTGTCGATATGATTATTTCGACCCAAACATTAACAAAGAAGCAACACACGACAGGCGATACCTATACATTATTGCATTGAACCTAAAACTGGATACAAATTAACCATTGCTCCACATTTTATTATTGAAACATACGAAAGACTACCCCAGCGCACGATTAAGCCTTCGATTACCACAAGGTTGACTTTTTACTATGTTCTCTAAAAATGCAATAAATATTCAACCAGATTGTTCGTTTTTATACTTTTGTTAAACAATCTTTTTTGTTTTTATGCCGATTATTAAAATCGAAGAATATGAAAACTACAAGATTTTAAACTTGGAAGGTGATTTTGTAGCCTCGGACGATATAAACGACTTGCGCTCTAATTTAAAAGAACTTTCGTCGCACGACAAAAATTCTATCGTCATCAACCTTGAACATACCAATTTTCTAAGCTCCGCAGCACTTGGAGTCTTACTTTCGGCTAATGCAATGTTCGAAAAGCATAACGGTAAACTGGTTCTTGCAAATATGAGCGATTACATCCGTAATTTATTTAACATTACTAAGCTCGATATGATTTTTGAAATTTTCCCTTCTATTTATGATGCGGTAAAATCATTAGAGAAGAGCAAGGAAAAGTAAAAATTTTAAAATTTTAAGTTTATTTCTATTTAATCAACCAATTTCTGTATATCTCTTCGAAAGCAGCCGTTTCTATTTGTTGGACTTTGTATTTACCCGCAAAAAGACGCTGGCGAAATGCCTCGTACAGACTAACTGCACAAGCAACCGAAATATTTAAACTTTCTATCATCCCAACTTGTGGAATCAAAAAATTTCCATCGGCAAGAGCAACTCCTTGCTCTGAAACACCCAAATGTTCATTTCCAAACACCAAAGCAGTAGGCTTAACAAGATTCAATTCGTATAAAGACAAAGAATTGCTTGTAGAAAGAGAAGTCGTATAAATTTTCATCCCACGCTTTTTCAACACACTATAACATTCCTCAATATTGTCGAAAAAATTGAGTTCTACCCACTTTATTGCACTTGCAGAACTTCTTTTGCTCAGGTCTGGAAATTTTTGGGCCCCATAATATACCAAAAAAACTTCATAAATCCCAACGGAATCACAGGTTCGCAAAACAGCAGAAACATTATGTGGGTCGTGGACATTTTCCAGAACCACGGTTAAATCCAACTGACGATGTTGCAATACTCTTTCGATTTTTTTTGCTCTTTTTTCTGTTCTTATCATATCAATTCAATATATTTATAACTAAACAAAAATTATAAATCAAAATTTGCAATTTAAACGTCTTGGTAATTTATGAAAAATTCGATTGAAAAAATCTTCTATAAAAACACACTCGAAAAAAATGACGTATCTCATTTACTTTCGTTAGAAGGAAGTAACGATATAGAACTACTTCGTCGGATGGCATATCCACATTATCCACCCATCAAAAAATCGCAAAGACTATATACTTTACGAAGGAAAACCTTGTATAGATGAATTTTCAAATGACTGCCGCGACTGTATCGTCCAGAGAATTGAATCGATTGGAAGAACAATTGGATATAACGAATATGGAGATTCATTACATTTTAGAAAATAAAAAAAATTACTACAATAAGTGCATTTTCATTATTAATTGTTGATTTTTTCGAGGTAGATTAGGAACTTCGACTGGAATTTCGACTGCTAATCTAAAATAATCAAATAAAATATATTAACGACACTACAAATTAGTTCTGCCTAAAAATTTTTTGGTTCCTTAAAATTAATTTACTATTTTTGTATTTCTATTTTATTGTTTAACCAATGTAAGGGATCTGCTATGACAACTGTAAATGTTTATTTAACGTTTAATGGAAACTGCGAAGAAGCGTTTAACTTCTACAAAGCCGCTTTCGGTGGTGAATTTTCCTACATCGGAAAATTCAGGGATATGCCAATTATGGAAGGTATGCCACCTATTAGTGAAGACGAATCTAATCGAATTATGCATATCGCTTTACCAATAAGCAAAGAAACTATATTGATGGGAAGCGACACAAGTTCTTATAGCGGTGATGTAACATTCGGCAATAATTTTTCGATTTCAATAAGTCCAGACAGCAAAGAAGAAGCAGACCGCATATTCAATCATCTTTCGGAAGGTGGCAAAGTAATAATGCCAATGAATAATACATTCTGGGGAGCTTATTTCGGAATGCTTACCGATAAATTCGGCATCAATTGGATGATAAATTATGAAATTACTCAATAAAACAGATTATACACAATTGTAACACTACAATCAAGGTTTATTGTACTTATTGTGCTGATGGACGATAGAAACACTCTGAACATTAGTAACAAAGCAAAGCATAGCAAATATCTACAAAGTAATCAATTCAGATTTAAGATAAACTTAAAATATAGCTGGGACAGAGAAAAAATAATTTATTATACCAATTCGTCAACTAAGAGATATAATTTTGTTATTTTTGTATTTTTTATAGATTGTTATGGCAAAAAAAATAACCGTAAATCCTGTGCTTGTCCGAATGAAAGAATCGGAAAAAGGTGTAATTTATCAGTCCATAGTCGCGATGGGAATTCGAGCCCGTCAAATCAATGAGCAGATTAGAAAAGAACTGCACGAGCGTCTCGCCGATGTCGTTACTACTTCGACCGATACAGAAGAAACTAATTTCGACCAACTTCTTATTGCTCGCGAGTTCGACAATATTCCTAAACCAACGGTTTTGGTTATGCACGAAATGCTCAACTCCCAACTCGATTTCTATTTTCGCGAAGAGCCACAAAAACCAGCAGATTCAAAGTAACTTTTTAAAACATTTAAAAAAGAGAAAGCCGACTCGACCGAGTCGGCTTTTCTATATATGTTTATTAAAGTCAATTTACAATAAAACAGCCAACACAAGTGAAACAATGGACATTAACTTAATCAATATGTTCAGCGAAGGTCCAGCAGTATCCTTAAACGGGTCGCCAACAGTATCTCCAACAACTGCTGCTTTGTGAGGCTCCGACTTTTTGTAGTAGCGAACACCATCGATAACAACGCCTTCTTCGAACATTTTCTTTGCATTATCCCAAGCGCCACCAGCATTTGCTTGGAAAATTGCTAAAAGAACACCTGTAGCGGTAACACCAGCGAGCATTCCTCCAAGTGCTTCCTTTCCAAAGAAAGGTAAAAATCCAATAATTATTGGACTAACAATAGCAAGCAAACTTGGAAAGACCATTTGACGGATTGCCCCTTTTGTCGCGATAGCAACGCACTTTTCATATTCTGCTTTTCCATCGGCTTCTTCAAAAGTTTTCACATCTTCCGGTGACCATTCAGATTTTGCTTTATCTCCGTTCCGTTTCATAACCTCGAGTGCATTTTTTAAAGCCGGAATATCGGAAAATTGCCGCCGAACCTCTTTTACCATAAACATTGCGGCACGTCCTACAGCACCAAGCGCCAAAGCAGAGAAAACAAAAGGTAACAAAGCACCTATAAACAAACCAGCAATAACATTAGCTTTGGAAATATCAATAGAAGGAATATGTGCTGCTGTCATATATGCTCCGAACAAAGCCAAAGCAGTCAATGCAGCAGAACCGATAGCAAAACCTTTTCCAATTGCCGCGGTCGAGTTTCCAACAGCATCAAGTTTATCTGTCCGACCTCTGACCTCGGGAGGCAACTCGGACATTTCGGCAATTCCTCCTGAGTTATCAGCAATTGGACCATAAGCATCAATAGATAATTGAATTCCGGTAGTAGCAAGCATACCAACAGCAGCAATTGCAATCCCATATAAACCAGCAAGGCTAAATGCACCGATAATTGCAAAAGCAATCAACAACACAGGAATGGCTGTCGATAGCATACCAGTGGAAATTCCAGCAATAATATTTGTTGCAGCACCGGTTAAACATTTCTCTGCAATCTTACGAACAGGAGGTTTGCCTAAGCCCGTGTAATATTCCGTGATAACTCCAATTCCTACGCCAGCAATTAAACCAAAGATTGTGGCAAGAAAAACTCCCCACGAATGAATTGTGAATTCTTTACCATAAAGAGGGTCATGATAGGTAAATGTTTGGGGAAGCACCCACGAAATTATAAAATACGACACAATCAACATCAATATATTAGCAATGAATGTCCCTACGTTTAAAGCAGCTTGTGGGTTGCCCCCTTCTTTAACTCTTACGAAAAAAGTACCAACAATAGACATTAAGATACCAGCACCCGCAAGGAACAATGGCAATAAGACAGCAGATAATCCACCAAAAGTAGTTTCTTGGAATTCAGGAACGTTGTAAAAAACTGCACCAAGTACCATCGTACTTACAATTGCTCCTATGTAGGATTCAAACAAATCTGCTCCCATTCCAGCGACATCTCCTACGTTGTCGCCAACGTTATCTGCAATAGTTGCTGGATTAAGCGGATGGTCTTCGGGGATACCAGCTTCGATTTTACCAACAAGGTCGGCACCAACATCTGCCGACTTAGTGTATATTCCACCTCCTACCCTTGCAAACAACGCAATCGAAGATGCACCAAAAGAAAATCCTGTTATAACATTAATCACCGTTGCCAACGAGTTTTGATTATCGTAACCAAAAACAAAGAGATAAATAATAAAAAGTGTACTTAATCCGGTCACACCAATTCCAACTACTGCCATTCCCATAACAGAACCACCGGCAAAAGCAATTTTAAGAGCATCATTAAGGCTTTTACGGGCTGCATTTGTGGTCCTTCCGTTTGACTTCGTGGCAACTTTCATACCAACCCAGCCGGCTAAACCCGAGCATATTGCACCTACTACATAGGAAATTGCTAAAAGAGGTGATGAGTCGGCAACCGAAGCACCTTGTATTCCGAGCAAAATCGCTATAGTTATTACAAAATATGCAATAACCTGGTATTCGGTTTTCAAAAAAGCCATTGCACCATTCGAAATATAGCCCGAGATTTTCTGCATCCGCTCGCTGCCAGGGTCTTGCTTGTTAATCCAAATCGTCTTCCAAATTGTGTAGGCAATTCCTAGCAAGCCAAAAACTGGAATGAAATAAAGGATGGTTAAATCCATAAAAAAACCTATGATTAATTAAACATAAACAACTATAAAAAAATAGAATTCATTCACATACAAAAATTCCAATTTACACACTTTTTCAAAAAGTGCTATTACGAAAGAAGCTGAAAAATATTTATGTATTCGCTTCTGTGTTTATCCAAAGTTTTTTCATCTATGTCTTCTATCATAAAAAATTTGGTATAATTTATGTAGCTCCATATTTTTTGGCAAAAAATAATCATTTATTATTGATTTTTTCATAATTTTATTAAATATGGAAAATAAACAGAGAAAAAAATTGAATAATTGCATAATATTGTTCACTATTTTACTTTTTTATTGCTTTAATTCGTTAGCACAGAATCTTCCATCGAGTCCTTCTTATTGGTTATTTCCGGAAGGCAATCCCGAAGCCACGCGATATCAAGCGATTAAATCGCAACCACAAGAACTAAGCAAGTTCATAATAAAATGGCGAACAAATGCAATTGCTGGCGATGTTATTCCACTGGTTGGAAATGTTATTAACGACCCCAAAATTGACGAAACTTTCCCATTCGCTCCAAATGAAATAGTTGCTGTTGTTGGAGGAAAAATAGTGGTTGTCGATGCCAAAGGTTTCCCACACAAGTTGAATACCTCCAATATACCATTTATCAAATCTATTAGTGTGCTTTTCGATACTCTTTCTTCAACTTTCTTCCCCTACCCAACATCGACATTAGCCCTTGGAATCGAAACAATAGAATTCGAGAATCCAAAGGATACGCTTGCCTATACGTTCATTGCAGGGTATGATTCTAAAAGTGATACAATCGGATTAATCAAGCGCATTGTAATAGACTTACGCAAATACAAACCAAATGTATTCGCTTCGCTCCGTCCTTTCTTCGCAAAACGCGTTGGAACAGATTTCTTATTGTTTTCAACGGCTAACATATTTTATCCATCGGCTTCTAACCCAAACCCACAGGTCGCCCCTTTTTTCCGTGGGTTTTCTTTATTTCCAAGTTCTAATCAAGTTTATACCTATCCTATGCCAGATATCACTGATAACCAAAATTTTCGAATTACAGTTGGTCCGGAAATCTCATTCACACAACCTTCGTTAACATCATCTGGGTCTAACCAATTAGTTCTCTTTCCAACGATACCAACACCCGGTTTAGATGTAAATATCCCAAGCCCTATTTCCCTCAACTCAACGAACGCGAGCAAGAACTATTTGTTATGCTATTCAATTCTTTCTAATCAAATCCGCTATGTTTTCCCGCCATTAGAACTAACCACAATTTTAGAGCCTAATGGGAAACGGCCCCAAACGAGAGCGGTATTTGTAAACCTAAATAATTCGACTACTAATGATTCGCTCTACATACTCGTTGCCGAAGAATATCGTGGAACGGACTCTTCGTTTGGAACTCCCTATTTGCATCTGTTCGATGCAAGCGGAGCACCCATCACTTTCATTAACGACCCAATTTCCCCTTCATTCAAAGGAGAACAAAACCATATCTGGTCCATTGCAGTTGGAAATGTAGACGGAAATGCATCCAACTCTTGGTTACCATATTTTCCCAATAATCCCGGCAAAGAAATTGTTCTAACTCATAGTTCGCCATACAGAACGGTTGCAAACAACAGACTAATTATACTTCGATATAACAATGGTAACCCAATTCCTAAACCTTCTCCGCCAGAGACATACTTGTTTCCGTTCGATACTATCTGCACTTTTAAAATTAACGGATGGGTAGCAGGAGTAAACGATATAGATGGCGACCCCAAAGGTAAAGACGAAATTGTCCTTGTCGATGGAAACAAAATCAAAATTCTTCGACTTAGAGACTACGAAACCTTTGAGTTTAGAACCGGTAAACCTTTCGATACTCTCTTCGTTCAAGAATTTCCAAACGAAACCATTCTCAAGGCTGAAATAGTTGACCTCGACGGAGATAGTTTCAATGATTTAATAATTACAACTAATAACTATACTTATTTTGTGGGCAAGCCACTACCAAAACTTCTCGAAGTGGCAAATCCAAAATTCACCGATTATACCCCAATCGAATTTTGTGCTGGCGATTCATTACAAATAACAACCTCCTCGAAAATAAAGAGCGAAACCCGCATCAACTTACGTTTTGTTCCAATAATCGGCAATCAAACTGATTATTCCAATTCCTTTATTATTAAGGATAATATATCGATTGACCGAGAAATAAAAGTTCTATCTTTATTCATTGATAAAAAATACCTCGGCAAGACTGGTATTGTTTATATTGAAAATTCTTCCGATTCTACTTCGGTTTTCGATTCAACCGCAATACTCTCTTTTAAATATCCTTCGGTTATTTGGGATTCGACAAACAATTCAAGCGTTTTCGTTTTCGACGATATTCGCTTAAACTTTGGAACATTATGTTCAGATAGCATAGAACTACAATACTCTCTTGACAAGCAGAATTGGTACACAATTGGTAGGTATCTTGCACCAAATTCGGTCCAGCCATTTTCATTTCAATTACCTTGCTTGCCAATTTTTGATTGCCGAAATTATCCACAAGAAAAGGAAGTGGATTTAAGGCTAATACTCACCAGAAAAAGTATAATCGATTCCTCCTCGATTTATACACTCCGTTTGAAACCGAAAAGTTTCGCTATTACTTTTGATACTTCTACTACTATTTGCTGTACAAAATATTTTTCGTGGACTACAGCACTTAATTGCGATTCAATTACGATATTTCTTTCGACTGATTCTGGAAACACATTTGCAAATTTAAGTAAGGTAGCAACATTCCAAGGAAAATTTAATTGGGAACAACAACTCAATTTGCCCGATACAATATTATTCCGCTTTTGTTGCAGCGATGGATGTTACTCGACCGACACAGTTCTTTTTATTCAAAAACCTCGGATAATAAACACCGTGGCACCAAATCCTTTCAACCCTTTCATAGAAGTCACAGAAATATCATATAAATTGAATAAAGATGCCGATGTTTCGATAAAAATTCTCGACCAAAATAATCGGCTAGTTTATGAGCTTACAAAAAATATTCCAAGAAAAGCGAATACTGCTTATTGTGAGCGCTGGGATGGTAAAATGTGGAATGGTTCGATTGTTTATCCTGGTTTGTATTATATAAGTCTCGAAGTTTCGGATGGATATAAAGAAATTTTCCCTATATTCGTCAAGTAAGTTTTCTGAAATTTAATTAAAGTAGTAATGAGAATTCTAATTGTAGAAGATGAAAAGAAAGTAGCGAATTTTCTACGACACGGGTTAGAGGAAGAAAAATATATCGTGGACCTTGCTTACGATGGTAAGGAGGGATTGCAATTAGCAATGAATAATCAATACGATGCAATCCTGTTAGATGTTATGCTGCCCGGAATGGATGGCTTTTCGGTGTTACAGGAATTAAGGAACGCTGGGGTTACAACACCGATTATGATGCTAACGGCACGCGGAGCAACACAAGACCGCGTTCAAGGTTTAGACCTCGGTGCCGACGATTATTTGCCAAAGCCTTTTAGTTTCGAAGAGCTCACTGCTCGTTTGCGGTCGATACTTCGACGGACGATTTCGGAAAAGACCACAAAACTTAGATGTGGAGATTTGGTGTTGGATACAGTATCTCACCTTGCCTATCGGTTTGGGAAAGAAATTGAATTAACTACCAAAGAATATGCTTTGCTTGAATATCTAATGCGAAATAAAAATCGTATCGTTAGCCGAAGCAACATAGTTCAACACGTCTGGCGATATAACTTCGAGCCAGAATCTAATATTATCGACGTTTATATAAAACGTCTCCGGAATAAACTCGAATTCGGCGAGAATTCGCCCCCACTGATTCAAAGCATTCGTGGCGTTGGCTATCGCATACGCGAAAATGAAGAGCAAGAGCAAAGCTATGACCAAGAATGACATTTTTCAACATCTAACTCAAACGGTTTCCTCAAATCTCCCAGAAATATTAGCATATTTCGATAAGTACCAATCGGAATTCTTCCCTAAACGGACACCCGAGTTCTTCTGTCTTGAACTTAATGGAGAAGCAGGAGAATTAGCCAACTTTGAAAAGAAAATATGGAAGGGTAAAAAAGTTGCCAAAGAAGAGCTTGCCGAAGAAGCCGCAGATGTATTCATTGCGCTCGTCAATTATGTAAATACAAGGAAAATTGATTTAACAGTCTCATTATTGAAAAAACTGAACCGGATTGAAGAAAAGAGAGCAGAACTACAAAGCAGGGGCGAAAGCTACTGAAAAGTCTAACAATTAATTTACAGTACCCTTGTTCCCAAAGTTCAATAAACTAAGAAAACCCGACTTTTCGAAAATAAAGTTTCCAACCACTTCCTTCACTTGCTCAGCGTTTATTTGACGAAGGTTCATCATAGCGGCTCTATCTATAAACATTTCCATTTGTTCAAGGGTTATTATTCCAAGAGTATATAACTGAGTTAATTCGCGCCACCCTTCTGCTGTAAATAAATCTTTTTCTGCGTCATGTAAATATCGTCGCGACAAACTCGACGACTGAAATCCTTTAAATAAAGTTTCTCGTCCTTCGCCCAGCCTTTCTAAAATCCAACTTAAAACAAAAGAAATTTCTGAGCGTGAATAGCCTTTATCCAGCAACACCTTAATATTTAGTTCCTCAATCTGTTTGTTCTCCGAAAGTTCACTAACAAAGTAGATTAATAAGTCGATAAGTCTTTCCATAGTTAACTTTCCAATATGTTTAAAAACTTATTCTCTAATTTAGTCATTTGTTCCCTGTTCTCATTATTGTCATCGTCAAATCCAAGGATATGAAGCAAACCATGAACGGCTAAACGCTGTAACTCATTTGTCAATGACACGCGATATTCTTTTGCTTGATGTTCAGCAACATCTATACAAATGTATATTTCACCCAAATTGATTCCCTCTTCGGACAAATCGAAACTAATGACATCGGTAATATAATGGTGCTTTAGAAACTTCTTATTTATTTGCTTGATAGTTCGGCTTTCCACAAAAACAATGTTCAGCACAAGGTCGCTTTTCTGAAAATACGCACATACGCGTTCCAAAACATCCTTTATTCTTTTTTTCTGAATCTTTTTTCTTCCGCTTTCATTAAAAAAATTTATAACGACCATAAAGCATTGTTAAAATGAGAGGATGGTAAAGCAAAGATTATACCAATTTTATGGAAGGGTTTCTTCGATTAATGCAAGTTGCATCGCTGAAAGAAGCAAAGCGTTGTCTAATTCTGCAATATTAGCGTTTAGAACGCTTCTGTCAACATTTGAATACAAAGAACAAGCACAATTCTTACTT
>CAZPSM010000001.1:54837-55070 GCA_964589125.1 uncultured Hyphomicrobiales bacterium
ACAACTAACCTTTGAAGTGTCGTAGCTTACGAAAGCAATCTCGTTGGGTTCTATTGGCACAAGCAATCTAAAATCGTGAAGTTCGAAGTATCCATTGGTATTTTGAATAGAAACAATATTACTTTTTCCACCGTTAGTCGATTGAACCCCTAAAAACAAGGAAAGAAAAACCATTTGCTTTGTATCGGTATCAACTATTTTCCAAAGCCAAACGCCATCATTCTTTCTTTCGG
>CAZPSM010000001.1:55090-71676 GCA_964589125.1 uncultured Hyphomicrobiales bacterium
CTTTCGGGTTCATCCCCGAGCATTCTGGTTATTTCATCAACATAGTTTTCCATAGGCACTTAAAATGAGCCACAAGGTAGCCGATGCAGCTACCTTGTGGTTCAAAAGATTAATCCATAGATTCAATCATTTCAGCAATAATAATATTGATACCATTTACTGTCTGAGTTTTACCAACAATCCCGACAAACTTATTCGCAGCGAATTTTGCTAACTTTTTACCCGCAAAGGAACCATCTTCATTAAAAACAAAGTAAATTTTCGCTTTTTTACCTTCGCCTACTAAAAACACAATTGGCTTGCCTTCCTCTGCTTCTTTGATTGCTTCGTCTCGTCCAACGATTCCCTGTTTATCGAGAATGAATTTACTTAAACTAACGACTCTGCCTTTAATGGGTTTGCCACTTTTCTTTTTGGTATCAGCAGACTCAACTTTCGATTTTTGCTCTTCCTTTTTTTCGAGCGTTTCAGTCTTGGTTTTCGGGGCAATGGTTTTCTTCTTCGCTTCTTGTGCAAACAAACCGACACTACTGAATAAAAGTCCTATCGCAATTCCTAAAACAACAAGTTTTTTCATTTCTTTCTCCCTGTTTTATTTCTTATTATTGAATTGGCTTTGCATACGGAACACCAGTTTTTTTCTGGTAAGAGACTTCGCATTCTATATAGCGGTTGTCGGCGGTTCCTTGCAAAAGTCCGCTGAGTCCCGGCTTAATCAGAACTTTCGCATAGTTCCAATCAGCTTGACCCGGGAGTTTGGTGCGAACAATGAAAACAACACCGTTGCGATAATCTGGGTCAGTTAAATCGATGTAGTAATTTGTACTGAAATTGCGAGCGTTGAGTGCTTGACTATCAAAGACGTTATCTAAATTATTTGTCAGAAATATATCCTCGCTTATTTCGGTGGTCGAAGAAGGTGGAGCGGGGAAATTATATAACTTTTCATTCGAGATATAAGTTGCGGTGTAAACGCTTTGTTCTGTACCTTTCGTATAGAGCCCAAGGTTCCAAAACTCGCCACTTGCAACTTTCAAGGTTTTAGGCTTTCCCGATGTTGGCTCGTAAAGTTGAAGACCGCTACCAAATTGAGAAGCAGTTTCGTAAACACGAATCGGTTCCCCATTTACATTATTAACAAAACGGAAAGCGGGGGACCATTGAATTTTTGCAGAAGTTTTACTTTCTTCGTCATCGGTATTAATTGCTTTTAACTCAAAAGTGTAAATGGTGCCATCGCTTAATCCCGTAACATCGAATGTTTGGATACCCTTGGATATAACCTTGGGTTGAAATGCACCGGGAGTAATATAAAGAACATAACCTTTGAAATAATCTTTACTCTCGTCAGGGGAACGCTTCCAAAGTAATCGTACGGTGGAAGAATCGATTGAAGTTGCTTTAAGGCTATCGGGTCCCGCGGGAATCGGTGTTGTGTCAGTCGTTGTTGTTTCCTCGCAAGCGTTAAAAAAGAGCGCCGAAAAAATAAATACTCCAAGAAAAAACAAATTTTTCCACTGCATATAAACCTCCAAAAACTGTGAATAAAACATACAAATTTAAATAATGTAAACGAAAGTGATTAAAAATTAATTTAAAATACAACTACAAATCGCTCGATAACGATAATTGTTTGGCTAATTCCTGAGTAAGTTTTTTCCTATCAAACTGCTGTATAAAGTCCTGTGACGGGCTTGGAAGAGCAGAGTGTAGCCACATATCGTAAAATGTATTCAAAGCCTGATAGATACCTTCCACATCACGAGGTTCTACTCCAATTGCTGAATGAGATTCCAAAGCAAGACGTTTCATATACCCATCGGGGGCACAAATTAGCACTGGCTTTCGAGCTCCAAAATACTCATACAATTTACCAGGGGAACGGACAGTATCCTCGAACATCAGCCACAAAAGATTAGATTGCTTCAAAATCCTAACTACATCTTTGTGTGGTCTATAGCCGAATAGTTTAACGTTTCCCTCTAAGTCGTAGGACCGTATATAGCGAATATGCGACTTTCTCATAATTCCAACGAACCACGCTTCCTTTAAAATTCCATCGTTACGACTACTAAGAAAACGAGAAAACGCTTTCAGAAAGTACTTAGGATTCCTATTGTCTTGAAACAACCCAGAGTGGGTAACGACAAATCTATTTGGGGCTGGCACAACATCATCAACAAATTTAAAATCTTCGGAATCGTAACCATGTGGGATAATAACAACATCTTGACTTCTCAGAAATCTATATTTTGTAAGCAAAGTATCTTTGATACCTCGATAGGTTACAATAATCTTTTCTGCTTCTTTAAGAATGCTCTCTTCGAGTTTTCTCGAAAAACTTCTATGGAAAAAAGTGGGATACAATTGAAAAGGATTATCAACCCAAACGTCACGATAGTCGATAACAAATGGTTTATCGAATTTTCGCGAAAGTTCGCGGGCAACCAAAAAATCAGTAAAAGGTGGAGCGGTCGCATAGATAACATCAATAGAATGTGTTTTCATAATTTGTTCCCCTAAATCTAATGCTCTTTTTCGCCATGCAATTTTTGTGTCCGGTTGAAGAAAGAAGTTTAATATCAGTCGTCCAAAGTTTTGAAAAAGATAACTAGATGGGAATTTTTTAATTTTTTTTCTTATGCTTCGAGCGGTTGATGTCCGATAAATTTTTAGTCCAAGAGACTGAACCTCTTGTTCTAATTCATCATCGAATGCATAATAGCTCGATGGTTGAGTAGTCAATATTATAGGATTCCATCCAAATTCGGGTAAGTATTTAACGAACTTTAAAGTTCGCTGAACGCCGCTAAGCCCCATTGGAGGAAAGTAATAAGAAATTACAAGAACATTGTGTTCGTCCATTCAGCGTAGGCTAAGTCTATTAAACAGAACATCATTAAATAATCGGAATTTCCCGGGGAGCGTTAGTAAGATGTTTAGCACCGTCGCGCGAAACATAAACATCATCTTCCAACCGAAGTCCATACTTATTAGGAATATAAACTCCCGGTTCTATAGCAAGCACACAGCCTTCGGGGATAATCTGGTCATCTAAACGAAAAGTAATCAAAGGTAACTCGTGAGCACGTATTCCAAGCCCATGACCAAGCGAATGTTGAAAATTATCGCCGTAACCCGCTTTCTTAATTAAAGAACGGGCTTCATTGTCGACTAATTTCCCATTTACAAAGGGCCTAATTTTCTCAATTGCCTTTTCTTTAGCAGTATTGAGCAATTGATAGATTGCTTTTTGCTCTTTTGTTGCTTTTCCAACAGCAAAAACTCTTGAAACGTCGCTTCCAAAACCATTTACAACACAGCCAAAATCGACAGTAACTATATCGTTGTTCTTAATCGGTTTGTCGCTCGGACTTCCATGAGGAAGTGAACTCCTCTTACCGCTAACTACGATGGTTGGAAAATGTTCACCTTCGGAACCAAGTTTTCGCGATATGTAAACAATTTCTGCTGCAAGTTCTTTTTCGGTCATTCCAACTTTGAAATTCTTAAGAACCTCGTCGAAAACTTTTTCCGAGATCTGACAAGCTTTCTTGATATACTCAAGTTCTTGGGGAGCCTTTGGCATAGTGAAAGGTTCAATTACCGTGGATGCTGGTTTAAATTTTACTGGACGAATAATACTCCTTGTATTAATTGCATCAGCATAGCTATATCTATCGGCTTCGAAGGCAAGATGGGAAATGCCTTTATTTTTGAACAACTTCTTGTCAATGCAATATTTCCATATATCGCGAGTGATATGCACGCTTAAATTAGGGAGGGGGTAAAGCTCAGTAGCAACTTGTTCTTCGTAGCGGTCGTCGGTAAAAAATATTATTTCATTTTTCAAAATAAAAAGGTGCGCTTCGGAACCAGAAAAATTTGTCAAATACCTAATGTTAGGCAAAAAGTTTACATATAAACCATCAACCCTTAATTCATTGATGCGAAACCTAATTTGGACAAGCCGTTGTTCAATTCGGTCAGAAATCTTCAAGGAATTTAACTCGGTAGTTTGTTTTACCATAGAGCACCTATCGTTATTTAATAATTATTTAACAAAATAGTTCGGAGATTCCTTCGTAATACTAACATCATGAGGATGGGACTCGCGCAAACCAGCGTCTGTTATCCGTATGAATTTCCCATATTTTTGCAACTCTTCTAAATTTCGACATCCGCAATAACCAAGTGCCGAACGAATTCCACCAACAATTTGAAATATTGTATCGGCAACATTCCCCTTGTATGGAACCCGTCCTTCGATACCCTCGGGAACGAGTTTAGTAATTTCATCTTCAACGTCTTGGAAATAACGGTCGGCTGACCCTTTTTTCATAGCTTCGAGCGAACCCATTCCACGATAGATTTTATATGCACGACCCTCGTAAAGAATTTTGTCTCCTGGACTTTCCTCGTGACCAGCAAGAAGATTCCCAATCATTACCGAATTGGCACCGGCAGCAATTGCTTTTGCAATATCACCCGTTTGTTTTACTCCACCATCGGCAATAATCGGAATCCTAGCAGGCATAGTAACTTTGGCAACATTGAAAATCGCCGTCAACTGCGGTACTCCAATACCAGCAACAACCCGAGTTGTGCAAATCGAACCAGGTCCTATTCCTACCTTAATTCCATCGACTCCAATACGAACTAAATCTTCGGCTGCCTCGCTTGTTGCTATATTTCCTGCAATAAGTTGTATTTCCGGAAATCTTGACTTTATTGCTTTAATCATTTCAATAACCCCCTTGGAATGAGCATGAGCTGTATCGATAAAAATCACATCAACATCAACCGATTTTAACGCTTCGATGCGTTCCAACGTTTCGGTGGTAACTCCAACAGCAGCTCCAACACGCAACCTCCCAAGTTCATCCTTGCATGCAAAAGGATGCATTTTTTTCTTCTGAATGTCCTTTACAGTAATCAAGCCTTTTAATTCGAAGTTGCTATCGACAACTGGTAATTTTTCGATTCGATGTTCTTGCAAAATCCTTTCGGCTTCTTCGAGTGTTGTTCCAATCGGAACAGTTATTAAGTTATCTTTTGTCATTACTTTTTCAATAGGGAATTCCAAATCGGGATTAAAACGCAAATCCCTATTTGTAACTATTCCTATTAATTTCCTATTACCATCGACAATTGGAATGCCGGAAATATGGAACTTAGACATTAATTCTAATGCTTCTTTAACCGTTTTGTCGGAAGTCAAAGTAATAGGGTTAAGTATCATTCCGCTTTCAGAGCGTTTTACACGGTCCACTTGGTCAACCTGTTCTTCGATTGGCATATTTTTATGGATAACCCCAAGTCCCCCTTCACGTGCAATAGCAATAGCCATATTCGCTTCGGTTACTGTATCCATTGCCGCACTCAGGATAGGAATGTTTAATTCGATTTTGTTGGTTAGTCGCGTTCTCAAATCAGTTTCCCGAGGCAAAACTTCCGAAAATCGGGGGACAAGAAGAACATCGTCGTAAGTCAAACCTTCGCCAACTATCTTATCATCAAAAAACATTTTTTTTAAAATTATTTAAACTTCTACAAAATTAAGAAATTTTCCTCACTTAATCATTGTGTCAAACGAAATTTGATTAACTATCAACAAATAATATACAAAAGAATAATAGCAATCGGCTATTCTCTGTCCCTAATTGTAAATTAGAATTGAATAAAAATTGAGAAATTTAATGACTTCGTTAGAATATTTAAAAAATAATAAACAATCGTTATTGAGCGAATGGTTCGAATGGCTCATCGATACTTATCCAGAAGCCTCGAAAAAATATTTTCGCAATGCCAATCAACAATTTACGAACCCTATAGGCTATTCTCTACACCATAATCTAAATGCAATATTCGATTGCCTTATTAACCAGGATTTTAATTCAAACGAGTTTCGAAATACGTTAGAAGAAATCATCAAAATTCGACTTACCCAACAACCATCGAATTTAAAAGAAATCAACATTTTTGAATTCCTTTGGAGTAAAATAATCTCTAATTTACCACCATACGTGGCAAAAGAAGACATTACTGCGACAATAGAATTATTCAACTCTTTTAATTACATAATATTCGAAATATATTCTAAGATACGAACACGAATCGTTGAAATCCAAAAAGACGAAATTAGGAATCGATACGGAAAAATTGTCGAAAGGCTCAACAAACGCTATTCGAAAGAAAATAATTATGTAGATAAAATTGATACTTAACTATGGGTATTGGAATCTCGCTATTATTTGTTCTCATTATACTTATGTTAGGCTGGATGGCTGGTGTTTTTCCTTTTTTGAAATTCCCTTTTGCTGTAGTTCTACCCTACTTTGCTTTCGCCACTTTCATCATTGGACTGCTTGCGAGAGTTATTCGTTGGGCTCGTTCACCCGTTCCGTTTAGGATTCCTACAACTTGTGGACAGCAAAAATCGCTTCCTTGGATTAAACAAAACAAACTCGATAACCCATATACTGCTCTTGAAGTCATTGGGAGAATGGCATTGGAAATACTTTTTTTCCGTTCGCTGTTCCGAAACACTCGTGCCTCGATTAAAAACGACCAACAACTGCTATATTCGTCCGACAAATGGCTTTGGGCGATGAGCCTTGCATTTCATTGGTCATTTTTGATTATTGTACTTCGCCATTTTAGATTTTTTACCGAACCGATTCCTTCTTTTGTAGCATTTCTGCAAAATTTAGACGGTTTCTTCCAAGTAGGACTACCAATAATTTACGTTACAGATGTGCTTATCGTTATTGGCTTAACCTACTTGTTTTTCCGTAGGGTTTTCGATAATAAAGTAAAGACAATTTCATTGCCTTCGGACTACTTTCCATTATTATTAATTCTTGGAATCACATCCACAGGAATATTAATGCGGTACTTTTTTAAAACTGACTTGGTTGCAGTCAAAGAATTCACTATTTCAATATTGTCGTTCCGCCCAATTACCAATGAAATTTTAAATAAACTAAGTTTAATATTTATAATCCATTTAACTTTTGTTTGTAGTCTATTGGTTTATTTCCCAATGAGCAAATTAGTTCACTTCGGCGGCGTATTTTTAAGTCCCACACGAAATCTTGCAAACAATAGTCGCGCACAACGGCACATTAATCCTTGGAATAAAGAACTTCCCGTTCACACCTACGAGGAATATGAAGATGAGTTTCGCAGTAAAATGATTTCAGCAGGTATCCCAGTCGAGAAGGAGGAATAGGAATGTCTCTCAAAATTAAACCAGAGGAACTTACTAAAACAATTAACCTAAGAAAACATCTCGTTAATTGGATGGATATCCCAGTAGAATTTAAGAAGGGAACTTTTAATCATGCTGGTAGTGAAGATGCGTTAATTTACCTTGACCAACCGAATCCACGCAAATGGCAGCCGACAGACCCCGATTGGAAACTACCCGAAGACTGGCAAAATATAATTCTCGAAGGATTCCGTGAACGACTCGAAAAGTTTCGTTCGTTGAAATTATTTATGGACATGCGGTGCTTGTGCCGATAAGTGCCATTTTTTCCTTGGCTCGGGCGACCCAAAGAATATGCCGGTCCTACGTGCCGAACTTCTGCGTTCTGTTTATAGGCGTGACTTTACCACTGCAGGAAAAATAATGGGCACAATGGTCGGTGCTCGCGACCTTACCTTCGATGTCTTGCGAGAATGGTTCTACTACTTTTACCAATGCACACAATGTAGGCGATGTTCGGTATTTTGTCCTTATGGAATCGATACTGCAGAAATTACTCTTCTTGCCAGAGAAATAATGAATCTAATTGGAGTCAATATCGACTGGGTTATGACCCCAGTTAAAAACTCATATCGTACTGGCAACCACCTTGGAATACAACCGCATGGAGTCAAGGATAGCCTTGAAATGGCTGTTGACGACATCGAGGAAATTACTGGGATTAAAGTTGATTTATCTATCAACAGGAAAGGCGCCGAGGTTCTATTCGTCATTCCTTCGGCAGATTACTTTGCAACACCCCACTACTATACTCTTCTTGGCTATATGATGCTGTTCCACGAAATTGGATTAGACTATACCTTTAGCACATACGCCTCCGAAGGGGGTAACTTTGGTTCGTTCGTCTCCCATGACTTAATGAAACGACTGAATAATAAAATCTACGCGGAAGCAAAAAGATTAAAAGTTAAATGGATACTTGGCGGAGAATGTGGGCATATGTGGCGTGTATTACATCAGTATATGGACACAATGAATGGACCGGCAGACTTTCTCGAAATCCCAAAATCTCCTATCACGGGCACCGTTTTCGAGAATGCGAAATCCACTAAAATGATTCATGTTTGCGAATTTACATCTGACCTAATTTATCATAATAAAATTAAGTTGGATAAAGCTCGGAACGACCATTGGCATTCAACTTTTCACGATTCTTGTAATCCTTCGCGTGGTATGGGCTTGCTCGAAGAACCACGCTACATAATTAAAAATGTTATGAATAAGTTTACCGAAATGCCCGACGGTACAATTCGTGAGCAAACATTTTGCTGTGGTAGTGGAGCAGGCCTTGGAACCGAAGAAAACTTCGAGATGCGTATGCGCGGCGGATTTCCACGAGCCAATGCTGCAAAATTCGTTCACGATAAATATGGGGTCAATATTTGCCTTTGCATCTGTGCAATCGACAAAGCAACATTACCTCCGCTCTTCGAATATTGGGTACCCGGATTAGAAGTAGGTGGAGTTCACGAAATGGTTGGAAACGCACTCGTTATGAAAGGCGAAAAACCCCGCACTGTTGACCTTCGATTGCAACCTTTACAACAAACAAAGGAGGAAAAATAATGTATGACTTTTGGAAAATAATCACCGGTTTGATTATATTCGTTATATTGTTTACTTCTCCAATTTGGCTTAATCTTCTTTCGGCTAGCTCGACGATAAAACCCGAATTGCTTTACCCAAAGGATTCTAAACAGTGTGTCGAGGATAAAGATTATATGAATCATTATCATATGGATATATTAAACGAATGGCGGGATAAAGTTGTTCGAAACAACCAAAGATATTTGGTAAAAAATGGGATTCCTATTACTTACAATGGAGAAAAACTCGAAATGAGTTTAAGTCTTGCTTGTATGAAATGCCACGAAAATAAACAACAATTTTGCGACCAATGTCATAACTATCTTGATGTAAAACCTTATTGCTGGGATTGTCATGTTGAACCTTCAAGAGGCGGAAAATGATAGACCGAAGACAATTTATCAAAATAGTTAGTTTTGCAGGAGGAATTGCTCTTGCAAGCAAATGGACATTCGAAGCGATTTCGGGCGACGAAAACCTAACCAACACCGGACTAACCGCACAACGTTGGGCAATGGCAATCGATGTTGTAAAGTGTGAACAAAATGGCAATTGTACAAAGTGTATCGAGGCTTGCCATAAATTCCACAATGTTCCACAATTCGATAATCCAAAGGATGAAATAAAATGGATTTGGAAGGACAAATTCTACAATGCCTTTATTACACAAGAAAATCAATTCCTTCCTAAGGAAATGAACCACAAGAACGTTCTTCTTCTTTGCAATCATTGCGACAATCCACCATGCACAAATGTTTGCCCAACAGAAGCTACATGGAAACGGGACGATGGGATTGTAATGATGGATTGGCATCGCTGCATCGGTTGCCGATATTGTGTTGCTGCCTGCCCTTATGGTTCAAGAAGTTTTAATTGGAGAGAACCAAGACCATTTATTCAACAACTTAACCAATCATTTCCAACAAGAACACGTGGTGTTGTCGAAAAATGCACATTCTGCAGCGAAAGACTGGCACGCGGACAATCGCCAGTTTGTGTTGAAGCATGTCCATCGAAAGCATTAATTTTCGGCGATTTGCTCGACCCATCGTCCGAAGTCCGAAAGATTCTTTCGGAGCGTTTCTCGATTCGTCGCAAACCAGAACTTGGTACAAACCCAGAAGTATTCTACCTTGTATAAAACTAGAATCATCTATATTAGAGATTGCGCACACACTCCCAGAGCTGCTGGAAGAAGGTTCAAAATAATATAAAAACGATTCTTCTTTTGAACGAAACGCAGTGGAACTAGAAATCTTTTATCCTTCCACTTTTTTAGATTTTTCCCTCTCCCACCAAGCGGAACGGGACGGGAAATAGCAAAGCCAACTGACTAATAGGTTGCACCCCTTTGTTCAAAGATAAATATAATCGACACATCTGCTTGTTCAGCATCAAAAGCTAAACTTTTTTCTCTTTTGGGTAGGCACAACCCGTTGAGCATTGAATAGGTTATTGCAATAATTCGATTTGAAGATTCAAGTAGTCCAAAATATGCCGCGTAACCAAAAAATGATTTTTTATATGGAGTTTACCTGCATTCCCAAGTTGAGATGCAAGAATAGGTTCTTTGAGAAGTGTTACAATTCTATCTGCAAACCCAGATATATCATTAGGCTCGAGAAGGTAGCCAGTTTTTCCATCGATAACTTGCAAAGGAATACCACCGACATTGGAAGCTACAACAGGTTTAGCTTTCCATAGTGCCTCGGTCACAGTAAGTCCAAAACCCTCCTTGGTTGACTTTTGTATAACGACAGAAGCTGCTCTTTGTAGAGCATTGACTAACATTTGATTGTCTGTTAAAATCAGTCGAATAGATTGGCTTTTTCCAACCATTTTCTCTAATTTGCTATAAATTTCCAATCCTTCGGGGTCGTCGGTTGCAAGATTGCCAAGAAGTACAAGCCGGCAATCAACTTTTTGGCTTACCCTTTCGTAAACCTCGACAACACCCTCGGGGTCTTTCCATTTGTCAAACCTTGAAATTTGCGCAATGATAGGTTTATCGGTCGGTATCTTGAATTTGTTTAACATTTTCCTTATTGTTTCAGGAGAAAGTTCAAAATTTTTTGTGGTAAGCGGGTCAATCGAAGGGCTTATCACTCGTTGTTGAACTGGCAAAGTTGGCTTCTTGTATTTTTCGTCGGAGACAATAACTAAATCGTAGTTCAGAATAAATGTTTGTAGATAGTTCCATAGTTCTTGGTTCGGATTCGATATATCGATATGGCATTGCCAAATCCAAGGCTGGTTCTTCTTGTAGTATCTGATAAGTGGTAGTGGTTGAGGGTCGTGTACAAAAATAAGGTCGTGGTTGATATGAGTGAACTTCGCAAAAGACTCGTTGGTCTTGACGTAGGTTTTTTTTTTGACTTCAGAAATGTGAACTGGTTCCCCTTGTAGTCCATTATGGAATTTCTTAGTAATTGTAAAAAAGTCCTGGTATCCTGCAAGAATACGCCAACCGGTTCGAATTCCTATATCGTTCATCAAAGGAACTATGCTGTTCAATATTTCTGCTACGCCGCCCCCTTGATATGTTGAGTTTATGTGTAAAATATGCTTGTTAGCAAGTTGCTCAGCTTTGGAGTAGATTTCTCGTATAATTTTTTCTCCAACGATTTCCTTGTAAACATCGATACCATTTTTACCATGCAACATTTCTTTAATAAATTTAATATAGATAACAAAATATTAACGTAATTTCTTTGATTCTGTTTTACTACAATATGATATTTTTTAGAATAGTTAAGTTGGTAAAACCGAATGGTTTACACAAGTGGCTTCTACTATTCTCCGGTTCTAATAATTCGCCCAATGCTTGTGGTTCGAAACGTTCCGAATTTGTCTGAGATGACATATACTACTCGAACTTGATAGAACGATGCCTTTTCAATTCCATCATTATCGATAAATTCATTGATATTTGCTGGTAGAGTAGCAATTTGAGTAAAGCGTTCGTTTAACGAACTTGATTTTAGAATAACAAAGCCTACGAGGTTTTGTGTATCGGGTGGAAGGTCCCAGTGTAATTTAATATTTTTTTTGTCTTGTATAGGAATATACGAAAAAGAAAGGTTTCCAATAGGCTTTGGATAAAAAAGTTTCAAGGTTGGGTCACCTTGCAAAGAGATATGAGCACCACGATAACCTAACATCCCGGTTGAACGATAAAGGTTCCGGTTATTTGCTGTGCGTATGAACGAAAAAGCAAAAGGTTCACCACGAGCAAGATAATGTAGGTGCCAGAAAGGTCGCCCAACCCAGCAGGAAACAAGAACATTTGGCTGTGAAGCAAGAACAGAACGTAATAAATTCCGTTCGCAGTCCCAATCCCACAGATACGACCCGAAAAGAAAAGAAAATACGGTCTTTATTGGGTAGGTAGCCGCTTGCTCGGAATTTATCGAAGACCAGATGGAAGTATAAGAGCCAGAATTTCCAGCATAAGCCATAAGATAATAGTTTTTGCTTAGTTCATCGAAAAATTTCGCTTCGACTATTGTATCCGAAAGAGCATAGAAGTTCATCCAGGCAGTTGATGCATAAGATTCCGGCGAAACAACTCCGAAACCATCATCTATTAATGCATTTCGTGAAGATGGAAACAACCCAAGTTTGAATTGATGATTTTTGTGAAAGTAATTTTTTAATAATTGAACCTCGCTTCTCTTGAAATCGGTTAGCCCGAAAAAATCTATTCTACCAATTGCCGTTGCGATTGTTCCAACAAAAGTTGTTTGGTCATATTTGCCATCGAAAGGAAGATTGTGATTTTCTGGTCTCGATGCACCGTTATTAAATTCTGAATCGTCAGTCCATCGACAGTCTTTGCAAACGTAGAACAAGTCCGAAGGAAACGCTCCAATATGATTCGAATGTCCATCGAAAGCATAGTTACCAGAGTATGGCACTGGAACACGTCCAACAAGAACTATCGCCTTAAGCTCATCTCCAAACCGATAGAAATAAGAATTAATTAACCGCTTTACTTTTCGAACGGCTATTGGATTGAAGGTCTCCGAGCGAGGGACGCTACGTATTTCAACAATCCACCCATCGGCAATCAAATCTTGTTTGAACTGTTCAATTTCTGCGGAAAGCGTATCGCGAAGCGTTTCGTCAACAAGGATTAATGCAAAGCCATAATTTATTGGGATAGAATCGGAGTTACCAACTAAATAATAGCCTGCGGCAAAGTTTGTGTCTCCAACAAAATAAAACCCATATTCCAAAGGTAGTTTTGTTCCCTCAGCAATTGTATCGCTATAAGTTCGTTTTCCTTTGGGTAAGGTATCGACTTTTTGCCAAAGGCTTGAATTCAATTCCTTGCGTAGAACAATATAACTACCAGCGAAACTTCTTTCTGGCAAATCAAAACGAAATATTTTTCCAAATTCACTTGAATCGAATGTAACCAATGGGTAAACGACAAAGTCTTTCGGGACAAAAGAAATCGACACAAGGCTTTTAACCATTAAAAAAAGAATGGATACAATACAAAATCTTGTGTGTTTTCTACTCATTTCCAATAACGAAGATTTCTGTGCGACGATTTTTGGACAAATCTTGTGAAACTGGTTGTGCTTTACCTTTTCCTTCGATGTGAATTCGCTCACGAGCAATACCGAGAACTTCCGACAAGAAGCTAGCCGTATTTTTTGCTCGTCGGAGCGAAAGATTAATGTTATATGCTTCGGTTCCAACTTCGTCAGTATGTCCAACAACGCGTATTTTCAAATCCGGATTGTTTATTAAAAAATTTCTTAAATCGGTTAACGCACGTCGTGCATCGGTATCAAGTGTATCGACATCGGTAGCAAAGTAAATTGTGCCAATAAGTACCTCGGTTGGCTTTTTATCTAATAGGAATTGGAACTCACTCTTTGTTTCCGGCTTCAAATATACATTATAGAGCCGAAAGAAGGTTTCTTTGATATTCCAAGCACTGGTCGAAAAACTAAAAGATTCGAAGCCAGAGCTATGTACAAAGAAATTATATTGTGTATTATATGGAACAGCAAATCTAAAATTTCCATCGAAGATGGTATCGCGAAAAGAAAAATCACCATCGAAGTTGTTAATTACAAATTCAACAGGCTGAGTGAGTGGCTCCGTTCTTCCATTTTGGCTCGACAAAACTGTTCCCTGAACAATAATGTACGGCAATGGTTGGTAACTCGAAGGAAGAACAACAAAATAAATTCCTTCGCGCTCGGTCGAATCATCGCTCGAAATGAAATATGCTGTATCACCTAAAACCGAGAGCGAAATTGAATTTTCATCCCATATAGTGTTTACCGAAGAATCAAGTGGAACCGGTTCGCTCCATTTGAGCCAAGATTCATCGAGTCGACGAGTAAAAAACAAGTCGAGTTTACCCTTTGTCCGACGCCCTGAACTTGCAAAATAAAGAGTCCTATTGTCGTAGGCTAAAAACGAAACAAACTCAATCCCTTTTGTATTTAATTGCCCGCCAAGATTCTTTGGAGAAGAATATTCTCCCGTGGTATCATTAAGGAAAGAGATATACAAATCGAGCCCACCGAAGCTATCTTCACGTTCTAAACTCATTATTAAAACACGACGGTCAGTGGAAATCGTTGCCGAATAGTTCTTACTTTTTGTTGAAAAGTCTTTGATTTTTAAAAGAATCGGTTCACTCCATTTGCCATTTTTCAATCGGCTAATCCCATACGAAGAAGAATTTTTAGCATAACTACCATAGACAAGCGCTTCGTTGCCCGATGGAAAAACATAAAGCAAAGCATTGCTTGTTGGAAGGTTAATTTGTCCCTTTGCACGCTCCGGCTTAGTCCATTGCAAAGAATCAAGTTGTTCGGAAACCCAAACATCATCATCGTCTTCAATACCGCCGGTATTTTCTGGATGCCACTTTCTGTCGAAATACAAAGTTTTACCATCGGGCGAAATGACTGGTAAAAGAGTTGGTTGGTAAAGGTTGATTTCTTCGCTCAATCGAATTCTCCCTTGGAAACTTTGGCTAAAGCAAACATTTCCAAGAAGAAGCATCAGCAACATAACAAAGCAAATTTTATTCATTTTGTTCTTTGTTCATAAATTAATTGGCAAACCTCGAAAAAAGTATTAACGTTTTTTTGGTAATCAAATTTGATTTTAACTTTTTCCAATGCTTTAGAACCAAGTGATTTAGCGAGAAGCGGGGTATCATAAACTTTCCAAAGTAATTTTGTAAGCGTGGCTGAATCTTTTGGCTCGAAAAGCAATCCATCAACACCACTGTCAATAATTTCGGGTATACCACCGGCATTCGTTGCAACGACTGGAAGAGCCGATGCCATCGCTTCGATTACCACTAAACCAAAAGTCTCTGAATTCGACGGCATAACAAAAACATCAAGTGTATTCATCAGTTCGGGTATGTCTTTTGTAAATTCTAAATAACGAACATTATCGGAAACTCTACACTCTTTTGCGATTTTCTGCAACTCACCGAAATATGCTTTATTATCGACCGAACCAGCAAATAGTAGAACCGAATTAGGTATTTTGGCTTCGATAAACGCACGTAAAAGAGTTTCTTGCCCCTTATGTGGTTCAATTCTACCAATGCAACCAATGATAAATTTGCCCTCGGGTAAATTAAATCTTTGTCGTAATACTTCGCGTTCATTATGGAAACATGTGTATGCTTCAAGTTTCACTCCATAAGGGACAACAAACGTTCGATTTTCCCAAAAGTTAGTTGTTTGCAAAAGCATTTGTTTCATCGCATTTGTCAACACAATAGCACCATCGAGTTGATGATAAACCCAGTTATGATATGGGTCTTTCTTCCGTATCCCCGATTGCATTTGCTGATAAAATACTATTGCGGGCTTAACTTTGGAGAACTTACGTCCCAATATCGCCAAACCCAAAAGTTCAGATTTCGGTACAATGCAAATATGAGGCATCCTTCTATTGAATATTTCTGCCAGTCTAACAGCAGCAATCACATCGAGATATTTTAAAATCGGGCTCCTTGTTAGTAATTCCATATCCAAATCCAATTCTGAAGCGTATTGTTCAGAGCGTGTACCCCGGGAAACCACAACAAACGAGTTATGCCCAAGCGAGTGTGCATCTTTTGCTCGCAAAATCGTTTGGATTTCCAAACCGCCAAAACCCCGTAATGGATTCAAAAAACAAAAATTCATTCAAGCTATTCAAAAAAACAAAAATACGAAAGTATGTAGAGACATGGAACATTCTAAATGAAGTGCAGTCGAGTGAAGAATCTTGTACACCTTGCCCCTTTTTAGATTTTCCCACTACAATTAGTTAAAGATTGGGGAATTCTTTGTTTAAATTCTCGAGGCTCGGGATGACACGAATCCTACGTATTCCTCGGTAATACATATGCCTTTCGGCATATTGCAATATTCCGAATTTGTTTTGCTATCTCCATTAAAAATGTTAATTTTGTATGCTCCTTTAGCTCAGTTGGCCAGAGCAGCTGACTCTTAATCAGCGGGTCGGGGGTTCGAGTCCCCCAAGGAGCACTTCATACCTTTATTTGTCGTTTTCTCCGTTTACTCGTTCCGAAAAAATCCTAATCCCCACAGCCTCTAACTTATTTATTTTCAAAGGGTTGTAAAATCCAATAAATTTTTACAACAAAAAAATACTTTTATCGTTTTTTATTTTGTTTTATAAAAAACGATAAAAGTATTTTTACAATAAAAAAATACTTTTATCG
>CAZPSM010000001.1:71700-72846 GCA_964589125.1 uncultured Hyphomicrobiales bacterium
CTAAACTTTCATTTATACGGGCGTGACCCTAATCAAAGAGTGCCGATTTTTTTAGGGATAAGGGGGTTACGACTTGGCAAACGTGTTCGTATTCACACTGGGTTGCATCTTGCTCCGAAGTATTGGGATAAGGTAAAGCAAAGAGCGCGTGGTTTTGATGGGGCTTATGAGTTTAATCAGCAGTTATCTCTTCTTTCGGCTCTTGCTGAGAAAACTATACTCGAAGAGAAAAATCGGGCTTTATCTGAAAATACTTATTTCGACCCTATGAGAGCCATAGACCTTATTCGCTCCAAAATGCAAGTAGTTGGTTTTGACTTTTTTGAAGTTTTTCAAAGGTTTATCACAGAGCGAAGCAAAATCATAACTCAAAGCACACAAAAGAAGTATGGCACTTTGTTTAATCATTTGAAAGCGTTTCGACCTCGTCTTACGTTTGCCGATGTTGCAAATCCATCCTTTGCTGTTGATTTTACTAATTATTGTCTTGGTGTGGGGTTGACTAACAATACCATTCTCAAGCATTTTGATTTTCTCAATAAGTTCCTTCGATGGGCTACGGAGCGTCGATATTGTGGGGCGACGCGACTTGTTTCTCCTTTGAAACCTAAGGTAACAGACCAAGTTGTATTGACGAGCGAAGACGTGCGAAAGCTCATTGCTTATATACCCCAAGAGGTGAGTTTGCAAAGGGTGAAGGATTTGTTTTTGTTTCAATTATTTACTGGGCAACGTTTTTCGGATATTGTGGGATTAGATGTTCGACTTGTTGATTTCAAAAGTCAAACACTTAATCTATTCAATCAAAAGACGAAAAAGCAAGTAACAATCCCGTTGCCTCGACCTGCCATTGAGATTGCTCGGAAATATCAAGGTGGAACGTTACCATCGCTTTCGATTCAAAAAATGAATGATTATGTAAAGCAACTTTGTATGAGGGCGGGGCTGAACGATTTCGTTCAGCAAGTGAGGGTGAGTGGTAACGACACGGAAACAACTATACAGCCTAAGTGGAAATGCGTTTCAACGCATACAGCTCGACGTTCCTTTGTAACCTTGTTACGAACTGCGGGGCTTGGATTGGACGTGATTGCACGGGCAACTGCTCACTCTTCTATTCTACAAACCGATGAGTATAATCGACCT
>CAZPSM010000002.1:0-52803 GCA_964589125.1 uncultured Hyphomicrobiales bacterium
AGAGCACTTCCTTGGTAAGGAAGAGGTCACCGGTTCAATCCCGGTCATCAGCTCGATGGAAGGGGTGTAGCTCAATTGGTAGAGCGGCGGTCTCCAAAACCGTAGGCTGAGGGTTCGAGTCCTTTCACCCCTGCGATGTTTTTTATTTAGTTGTGTTATGATTGGTAAAATTAAAACATATTTCGGTGAAGTTGCGAAAGAAATGAAGAAGGTCTCGTGGCCTACTCGCCAGCAACTTCGAGAATCGACTTACATCGTTATTATTACTACTTTGCTGTTCACTATCTTTGTCTATGCTATCGATTTTCTTATGGTTAAAATTATGGAATTTATCTTTTAATGAGTATGGATGAACCCAATCGCATAGAAGGCAATCCGCAAGAGAAATTGGAGCATAAGTGGTATGCTTTGCGAACCTATACTGGGCACGAGCAACGTGTGAAATTAACGCTCGAATCCGAAATCAAACGACTAGGGTTGCAAAATAGAATCACAGATATTATAATACCACAAGAAACAGTTTTCGAGGTTCGGCAAGGCAAAAGAAAGACCAAAATTAAAAATTTCTTGCCGGGGTATATAATCGTTCGTGTTGCGCTCGATAAAAAACTAAAAGACTATATCAATGCTTTACCTTCGGTAGTAAGTTTTGTTGGGACAAAAAATACACCTGTTCCACTAACGGAAAGCGAAATTCAACGTATTATTGGGCGTGTCGAAGAACGCAAAAATATTGAAACAATCGGAACCGAGTTTCAAGTAGGTGACCCCGTTAAGGTAATCGATGGTCCTTTCTCCGGTTTTAATGGAACGGTAAAAGAAGTAAACTATGAAAAACAAAAACTTAAAGTCGAAGTGGGAATACTTGGTCGAAAGACACCCGTTGAATTAGATTTCCGCCAAGTAGAAATTGGCAGTATTTAATTTGTTAGATAATTTTTAGTAAATATAGAGTTAAGTAAATATGGCGAAAAAAGTATTAGGCTCGTTTAAGTTGCAATTGCAAGCTGGGGAAGCGACAATGGCTCCTCCCGTCGGTCCTGCATTCGGACAACGTGGGCTCAACGGTGTTGAATTTGTCAAGCAATTTAATGCACGCACAGCGAAGCAAAAAGGAACAATTCTGCCGGTTGTTGTAACATTTTATTCCGATAAAAGTTTTACTTTCATCGTCAAATCTCCGCCGGCTGCTGTTCTTATTCTTCAAGCAGCAAATATACAAAAAGGTTCGGGACAACCACATAAAGTTAAAGTTGGGCAAATTACAAAAGCCCAATGCGAAGAAATAGCAAAAATCAAAATGGAAGATTTGAACTGCGATACACTGGAATCGGCTGTTTCAATGATTAAAGGAACGGCTCGAAGTATGGGCGTTAATGTTGTCGATTAAAAACTTTGAGAGGGAATTTTTTATGAAAAAACACGGAAAACGCTTTGTTCAATTGCTTAAAAATTTTAATTCAAAAGAGGTATATCCTTTCGTCCAAGCAGTTGAGATAGTTAAAAATAATGCTAATGCCAAATTCGATGAATCTTTCGAGGTCGCAATTCGTTTAGGGGTGGACCCAAGAAAAGCAGACCAGTTGGTTCGCGGCACAGTTACGTTACCACACGGAACCGGACGCAAAGTGCGTGTCCTTGTTCTTTGTAAGCCTCCACACGATAAGGAAGCACTCGAGGCCGGAGCAGATTACGCCGGGTTGGATGAATACGTCGAAAAAATTAAAGGGGGTTGGACCGATGTTGATGTTATTATTGCGACCCCCGATGTTATGGGCGAAGTAGGGAAACTCGGCAAAATACTTGGGCCTCGTGGCTTAATGCCTAATCCCAAAAGTGGAACGGTAACGATGGATGTTGTTAAAGCGGTAAACGAAGTTAAAGCGGGGAAAATCGAATATCGCGTAGATAAAACGGGGAATGTTCATGCTGCGGTCGGCAAATGTTCTTTCGAAGTTAACCAACTCGCAGAGAATATTTCTGCCCTTTATCAAAGTATTATCAAGGCTAAGCCCTCGACCGCAAAAGGTAAATATGTGAAAAGCATACACTTTTCTTCTACTATGGGACCGGGTGTAAAAGTTAATGAATCTACTATTATTCAGGCTTGAAACAGTGAGTAATACGCACTCATAAATCGATGAAAGCGGCTTGCTTCTCATACTTCTTGTATGTAGTCGCTTTGCAAAAATAGAAAGGTAGGAAATATGATAACAAAGGAACAAAAGAAGGAAAAAGTTGCCGAACTCGTTGAAAAGTTCAAAAAGGCAAATAGCTACTATTTTATTGACTTCACCGGGATGAATGTCGAAACGACAATCCAGTTTCGGAGGGAATTAAAGAAAAACGAAATGGAGTAAAAAAAAGAAAAAAATTCTTTAATTAGCCGTGCTTTGAGCGAATCGGGTGGTTTACAGGGTTTGAAGAAGGATATTTCCGGGCCGACAGGTATTATTTTCGGTTATGGCGACCCCGTCCGACCCGCGAAGCTAATTAATGAGCGCTACGAAAAGGAACAACGCCCCGTTTTCAAGGGAGCAGTTGTCGAAGGTGTGGTTTACGAAGCAGATAAATTGAAGACTTTGGCATCGTTACCATCGAAAACCGACATTATCGCAAGCATACTCGGAAGTTTGAATGCTCCTATTTCTGGTATTGTTGGGGCAATCAATTCTATTATGCGAGATGTTGCTTCGGTAATTGAAGAAGTTGCAAAGAAAAATTCATCAAATTAAAATAATTGTGTATAATTAATTGGAGTTTTTGAAATGTCAACAAAAGTTGAAGAATTAGTTGAGCAAATATCAAGCCTAACATTAGTCGAAGCTGCTGAATTGAAAAAGGCTTTGGAAGATAAGTTTGGAGTTACTGCCTCTGCACCTGTTATGGTTGCGGGTGGAATGGTTGCCGCATCTGCTGCCGAAGCACCCAAGGAAGAAGAAAAAACTGAATTTGATGTCGAACTGACCGAAACCGGCGCAAATAAACTTAACGTTATTAAGGTAATTCGTGAAATTACCGGCTTAGGTTTGAAAGAAGCAAAGGAGCTTGTTGAAAGTGCTCCAAAGATGGTAAAGGAAGGCGTCAATAAAGAAGAAGCAGAGGACATAAAGAAAAAGCTCGAAGCCCAAGGTGCAAAAGTTACTTTGAAGTAGTTTCAAAAGGATGGAGCGGGGGAATGCCTCCGCACCGTTCCTTTTTTTGTTTAATAAAGTCGTAAGGATGGGATTAAACTTTTGATTAATCAGTCTTTAGTTAAGGCTTATCTTTTGGTAAAGCCATTTTTAGGTTTTACCCAAACGTATTTTTTGAGTTTAATTAAAAACAATTTATAGATAGGGTTTCCTATGAAAAAAAATATTGAGAAAATTGCAGCCGAACAAGGGCTATCGATTCTTCGGGGCGAAGAGTCTGGCGTTACCCGACTAATTGAAAGGCTAAATTTCGGGAAAACGCGTCGCTTTACGGAATATCCCGACCTTCTTGGTGTTCAACTTCAATCTTATGCTGAATTTCTGCAAGAGGATGTTCCCCCCGAAGAACGTCGCAACATTGGTTTGCAATATGCCTTCAATTCGAACTTTCCTATCGAGGATAATTCTGGTATCTATCAGTTAGAATTTATAGGTTATTCACTTGAAAGGCCTAAATATACCGAAGAGGAATGCCGGGCGCGCGAGTTAACCTACTCGAAGGCTTTGAAAGTGAGACTGCGACTTTCGAGTAAAGCCGACCCCAGTTCCGAAGATTACATAGAAGCGGTTGAGCAAGATGTTTATTTCGGAAATATCCCAGCAATGACCTCCCGAGGCACTTTTATTATAAACGGTGCCGAACGGGTAATTGTCTCCCAATTACATCGCTCGCCGGGAGTCTTTTTCGATGTTACTGTTCATCCAAATGGAACTCGCATTTATTCTGCCCGTATTATTCCGTTCAAAGGTTCTTGGCTTGAATTTATTACCGATATACATGAAGTTCTTACTACCTATGTTGACCGTAAGAAAAAATTTCTTACAACTACATTCCTTCGAGCACTTGGGTTTTCTTCGGATAACGATATTATTCAACTCTTTGAATTAGACGAGGCAGTAAAAGGTGCCAAGTTACGTGAAGAACATATCGGTAGAAAGCTTTCCGGCGATGTCGTCGATTTGCAAACTGGCGAAATTATTGCAACTCGCGATATGTTATTGACAAATGACTTAATCGAAAAGATTAAGAAGACCCAAGTTCACGAGATAAGATTGTATAAGCCTTTCGACCCGAGCGAAGAACCAGTAATTGCTAGGACGCTTTCGAAAGACCCTACTCGCAATAAAGAAGAAGCTCTTGAATATATTTATAGGCAACTACGAACAACCGACCCACCCGATTTAAGTGCCGCCGAAGGCTTGCTCAAAAAACTATTCTTCGATGGTAAACGATACGACCTTGGAGCAGTAGGGCGATTCAAAATCAATAAAAAACTTAATATAGACGAGGACCCCGAGAACACAGTTCTTACCATCAACGATATTATTGTTACTATTAAACATCTGTTGAAACTTCACGATAGTAAGTCCAGTGGCGACGATATTGACCACCTTGGGAACCGCAGGGTACGAACCGTTGGCGAGCAACTTACTTCTCAAATTAATATAGGATTGACTCGAATGGCTCGAACCATCAGAGAGCGTTTGAGTGTTCGAGAAGCAGAAAATTATACTCCACAAGACCTTGTTAATGCAAGAACGATTAACTCGGTTATAAACCAATTTTTTGGGACCAATCAACTGTCCCAATTTATGGACCAAACCAATCCTCTTGCTGAATTGACCCATAAGCGTAGGACTTCGGCTTTAGGTCCCGGTGGTTTAACCCGTGAACGTGCTGGTTTCGAAGTCCGCGACGTTCATTACACTCATTATGGCCGACTTTGTCCAATCGAAACACCCGAAGGACCCAACATTGGGTTAATATCGTCTTTGGCTATATATTCTCGAATCAATGAGCGAGGATTTATCGAGACCCCATACCGTAAAGTTGTTAATGGTGTCGTTACCAACGAAATTGAATATATTACCGCCGAAGACGAAGACGACAAAGTCATTGCTACTGTTCACACTCCAATAGATAAAAATGGGAAAATAATTGGCGATAAAATAAAGGCGAGGGTATCGGGCGATTTTGTTATTGTTTCACCCGAAGAGGTGGACTATCTCGATGTCTCTACCGAGCAAATTGTCAGTGCCGCTGCCGCATTGATACCATTTCTTGAACACGACGATGCTAACCGTGCGCTGATGGGTTCTAATATGCAGCGGCAATCTGTTCCACTGGTACGCCCGGAAGCACCAATTGTTGGAACTGGGATGGAAGCAAAAGTTGCCCGTGATTCTCGTACTCTTCTTCTTGCTGAAGGCGACGGAGTTGTAACCTACGTAGATTCCGAGACGATTCGGATACATTACGAGGATAATAGAACTGAAGCAGAAAAGTTGTCCGATTTTAAATTCAAAGAAGAAAAAGAATATAAGCTAATAAAATTTTTCCGAACTAATCAAGATACTTGTGTTAATCAAAAACCGATTGTTAGGGTAGGCCAACGGGTTCATAAAGGTATGCCTATTGCCGATGGTGCCTCGACCGACCAAGGTGAACTTGCTCTTGGGCGTAATGTTCTGGTTGCCTTTATGCCTTGGCGGGGTTACAACTTTGAAGATGCTATTGTGGTTTCCGAGCGTCTTGTTGCTCGGGATATTTTTACTTCTGTTCATATCGAAGAGTATTCGCTTCAGGTCCGCGATACAAAGCGGGGCGAAGAGGAATTTACACGCGACATTCCCAATGTTTCCGAAGAAGCCACCAAAGATTTGGACGAAGATGGTTTGGTCCGCGTTGGAGCAAAAGTTCGCGAAGGTGATATTCTGATCGGGAAAATTACACCGAAAGGCGAAACCGACCCGACTCCCGAAGAAAAACTGCTCAGAGCTATATTTGGCGACAAAGCAGGCGACGTCAAGGATGCTTCCTTGAAGGCTCCACCGGGTTTGAAAGGAGTTGTTATAAATACGCGACTATTCACCAGACGAGTTGTTAGGGTAGATTCTGAAATAGAAGAAAAACGAAGGATTGAGCAACTTTCCAAAAGAGAACAAGAGAAAATGGCTGAGTTAGCAAAGAAAGCAGTTGAAAAACTTGCTAAAATTGTTGATGGGTATAAAACTTATGGCTTGAGACTGACAAACGGGGAAGTTATCTTTCGTAGCGGCCAAACTATAAAAGAAGAAGATGTGTTAAATTACTTTGGCAAATCTATCACTTATATTGACCATATTGATTTAAATGGTCCAATTATAGCAGACGAGGAGCGGGAGCGAATTCTTCGCCAAATGTTGCGAAATTATACCGAAGAGAAAGAACAAATTACTGCCCAATTTCGTGCATTACGGAATAAGGCAATAATCGGCGATGAACTCCAGCCCGGAATAATGAAAATGGCTAAGGTTTATGTAGCAAAGAAACGGAAATTAATGGTTGGCGATAAAATGGCTGGGAGGCATGGGAACAAGGGTATTGTTTCTATTATTGTTCCGCCAGAAGATATGCCATTCCTTCCCGATGGTACACCGGTAGATATAGTCTTGAATCCCTTGGGCGTTCCATCTCGTATGAACCTTGGACAGTTGTTCGAAACTGCTCTTGGTTGGGCTGGGCAAAAACTTGGTGTTCGATTTGCAACACCAGTGTTCGATGGAGCAACTTGGGAACAAGTTTCTGAATTTCTAAAAATGGCAGGATTGCCTCCCGATGGCAAAACCGTTCTCTACGATGGACGAACAGGTGAGCCGTTCCACGAAAAAGTTACCGTTGGTGTTATCTATATGATGAAACTTGCGCATATGGTCGAAGATAAAATCCATGCTCGCTCGATAGGACCTTATTCCTTGATTACTCAACAACCATTAGGAGGTAAAGCCCAATTTGGTGGGCAGCGTCTCGGTGAAATGGAGGTATGGGCGCTCGAAGCCTACGGTGCAGCCCATACACTTCAAGAGATGCTTACAATTAAATCCGATGATGTCGTTGGACGTGCAAAAGCATACGAAGCAATAGTCAAAGGCGACAATATGCCGGAACCAAACGTTCCAGAATCATTTAATGTTCTTATTCGTGAACTCCAGGGACTGTGCCTGGATGTTGAAATTGAGTAAAAGTATTATAAATAAATTTGGGTGGTAAAATGCAACCAAGGTCTATTCCAAGAAAGGGGTTTCGTAGGGTTACTATAAAGTTAGCTTCTCCGGATGCTATATTAGAGCGTTCTCATGGAGAAGTTACTAAACCCGAAACCATAAACTATCGTTCTTATCGACCCGAAAAAGATGGGCTTTTCTGTGAAAAGATATTCGGACCAGTTCGCGATTGGGAATGCGCTTGTGGCAAATATAAGAGAATTAGGTATAAAGGGATTGTTTGCGACCGCTGTGGAGTTGAAGTTACCAATAAAACTGTTCGTCGCGAAAGAATGGGGCATATTATGCTTGCCTCTCCGGTGGTGCATATCTGGTTTTTAAGAAGTTTACCGAGCAAAATAGCTGCTGTATTGGGGATTCCAGCAAAAGATTTAGAAAAAATAACTTATTTCGAAACTTATGTTGTTGTAAACCCAGGGCGTTTATCGGACTCCTTCAAAAAGTATGATTTAATTTCGGATGAAGAATATAATAAAGTAATGCAGCAAATCCCGGAGGAAGAAAAATATCTCGACGACGACGACCCCAATAAATTTATTGCCCTAATGGGGGGCGAAGCAGTAAAAGAGTTGCTCCGTCGCCTCGATGTAGAATCGGAATACTTTAATTTGCGTCAGCAAATGCGCGAGGAAACTTCTGCCCAAAAGAAACAAGAACTTTTAAAGAGGTTAAAAATTCTTGAGGCATTTCTCCCCGATGAACGCACCGGTGAACCAAGAAATAAACCCGAATGGATGGTGTTGGATATTATTCCTGTAATTCCACCCGACCTGCGTCCGTTGGTTCCGCTCGAAGGAGGTCGTTTCGCAACATCAGATTTAAACGACTTATACCGAAGATTAATTATTCGTAATAACAGATTAAAGAGACTGCTCGATATTAAAGCACCTATGGTAATCGTTCGCAACGAACAAAGAATGCTGCAAGAAAGCGTCGATGCTTTGTTCGATAGCACAAGAAAAGTAACAAAGGCTGAACCACAAAGACCATTGAAATCTCTTGCCGATTCTTTAAAGGGCAAGCAAGGTCGTTTCCGACAAAACTTGCTTGGTAAACGAGTCGATTATTCGGGTCGCTCGGTAATTGTTGTTGGTCCCGAGTTGAAGATTTATGAGTGTGGTTTGCCAAAAGATATGGCTGTTGAATTGTTTAAGCCGTTTATAATCCGTAAACTTATTGAACGAGGGCATGTTAAAACCGTCAAAAGTGCTAAAAAGATGGTTGAACGCAAAGTTACCGAGGTATGGGACATTCTGGAAAAAGTAATTGAAAATCATCCTGTACTTTTGAACCGTGCTCCGACACTGCATCGGCTTGGTATTCAGGCTTTCCAACCACGCTTGATTGAAGGAAAGGCTATCCAATTGCATCCGCTTGTATGTACCGCATTCAATGCAGACTTCGATGGCGACCAGATGGCTGTTCACGTTCCTTTAAGTTTCGAGGCTCAATTGGAAGCCCTGCTCCTTATGCTTGCACCCCACAATATTATGCATACACAAAATGGCGACCCAATTGCCGTTCCTTCACAAGATATGGTGCTTGGAGTTTATTATATTACCAAAGCGAAGTCCGGTGCCAAGGGTGAAGGTAAGTATTTTGCATCGCGAGATGAAGTGATAATTGCTTATAACAATGGTTCCATTGACTTACACGCAAAAATCAAAGTTCGGCTCGATGGTAAACTTGTTGAAACTACAACCGGAAGAATTATTTTCAACCAAATTGTTCCCAAAGAAATTGGATTCTTAAACGAGTTGCTCACTAAAAAACGCTTGCGTCAAATTATAGGAACTTGCTTCCGCACAGCTGGGTTAGCTGTAACGGTCGAGTTTCTCGACAATTTGAAGCAAATCGGGTTCGAATTTGCAACGCGTGGTGGCTTATCTGTGAGTATTTCCGATGTTGTGGTTCCTCGGGAAAAATACGAGATAATTGAGGCAGCACAGAAACGAGTCGATGAAATTGAAAATGCTTATGTCAACGGAGTTATTAGTTTTGGCGAACGATACAACAAAATTATTGATACTTGGTCAAATGCTACCAATCGTGTTGCCGATAAACTTTACAACGAAATTTCGAAAGTTTCCCAAGGTTTCAACACATTTTGGATGATGCTGGATTCACAAGCAAGGGGTTCAAAGGAACAGATTCGGCAGTTGGCTGGTATGCGTGGTCTGATGGCGAAACCAAGAAAATCGGTTTCGGGCTCTGCCGGCGAGTTAATCGAAAATCCAATCCTTGCAAATTTTAAAGAAGGGCTTTCGATTCTCGAATACTTTATTTCGACTCATGGTGCTCGGAAAGGTCTTGCCGATACCGCTTTAAAAACTGCCGATGCCGGATATCTAACACGTCGTTTGCACGATGTTGCACAAGATGTCATAGTAACTGAACAAGACTGTGGAACAATTCGTGGTGTTATGATGACTGCTTTGAAAGAGGGTGAAGAGGTTAAAGAAGAACTTTCCGAACGAATTCTTGGTCGTGTTGCTTTGTGGGATGTAATTGACCCGAGAACCGAAGAGGTTCTTTGCAAGGCAGGTGAAATTATCGACGAAGACATTGCCAAGAGAATCGGCGATTCGCCAGTCGAAGAAGTTATGATTCGAAGCGTATTAACTTGTGAGTCGCGGCACGGGGTTTGTGCAAAATGCTATGGTCGAAATCTTGCAACGGGCAAATTAGTCGATGTTGGTGAAGCGGTTGGAACGATTGCCTCCCAATCGATTGGAGAGCCGGGAACTCAGCTAACGCTTCGTACTTTCCATACTGGTGGAACTGCTTTGCTAATTGCTTCCCAGTCCTCGGTTACAGCAAAATTCGATGGAATTGTGAAATTTGAGAACGTTCGTACTGTCAAGTACGAAGAAGATGGGAACGAAGTCCAAGTTGTTGTAAGCCGAAGTGGAACCATTATTATCGTTGACCCCGAAAGCAATCGTGACTTAACTAAATATGATGCTATGTATGGTGCTGTCTTGAAAGTTAAAGAAGGTGATAGGGTTGCAAAAGGTGAATTAATTTATGAGTGGGACCCATACAACGCAACCATTATTACCGAAGTTAGTGGACGTGTCCGATTTAAAGATTTGATTTACAATATTACTTATAGGGAAATCAACGACGAACAAACCGGGCATATTACAAAGGTGGTTATTGAATCAAAAGACAAGACTAAACAACCATCGATAGAAATACTGGACGACAGCGGGAAAGTAATTCGTACCTATTCTATCCCCGTTAAAGCACAATTACGTGTGGATGAAGACGAATTCATCGGGGTTGGGACGCCACTGGTTAAAATTCCTCGCGACCTTGGAAGGATGCGCGATATTACCGGCGGTTTGCCTCGCGTTACCGAACTTTTCGAAGCCAGAGCACCACAAAACCCCGCATTTGTTTCGGATATCGATGGGGTTGTTACTTTCGATAAGGTTAAACGTGGCCAAAGAACCCTTTATGTTACTTCGAACGATGGCAAGACCCGAATAGAATACAATATTCCTTTCGGAAAGTATATTCTTGTGCAGGATGGTGATTTCGTTCGTGCCGGTGAGCGTCTTACCGATGGCGATATCAACCCGCACGATATTTTGCGTATTAAAGGACCAAATGCTGTCCAAGAATATCTTGTGAACGAAATTCAGGAAGTTTACAGAATGCAGGGTGTGAAAATCAACGATAAACATATAGAAATTATCGTTCGACAAATGCTGCAAAAGAATAGAATCGTTGATTCTGGCGATTCCCGTTTCCTTGAAAATGACTATGTTGACCGAATAAGAGTGCTCGACGAAAATGAAAAATTAAAGAAACAAGTTGTTATTACCGATAAAGGTGATTCCAAGTTCAAAGTTGGTCAGATTGTTATGAAAGATAAATTTAGAGAAGTCAACCAAGATTTGAGGAAGAAGGGGAAGAAGGTCGCGCAATCCCGACCTGCCGAGCCTGCTATCGCCGAACCAGTTTTACTTGGAATTACCCAAGCTTCGCTTACAACAGAAAGTTGGCTTTCGGCAGCCTCTTTCCAAGAAACAACTCGTGTTCTTTCCGAAGCAGCTGTCGAAGCCAAAGACGATTTCCTTTATGGGTTGAAAGAAAACATTATTCTCGGGCAATTGGTACCCGCTGGAACTGGTTTACGCCATTACCAAGATATGGTGGTTACAAGCCAGGTAGGGAATATCTTCGGCGGGGAAATTTCCTTGCCAGAGCATAAGAAGGAGGAATTTATCGTCCAAAAAGAAAGCGAAGCAGTTAAATAATTTTTGGTTTTAATGTTGTTTTTGGGCTGTTCAAAGAGAAAAATGCTCGGTGGATTGTTCTGAATTCTTGCTAATGTAGAAAAATTGTTGCCAATTCGCTCGAAGGGTAACTTGCTTTTATGATTTTGTCTGGGGACAGCCCAATTTTTTGACTTTTGTTGAAAAAAATAGGTTCGTTAATGTTCGATATAAAAAAAGTAAGAAATATAGGCATTGCCGCACACATTGATTCGGGGAAAACAACCCTAAGCGAAAGAATCCTTTTTTATACCGGTAAAATCCATCAAATCGTCGAAGTTCGTGATAAGTCGGGAGCTGGTCCAACACTCGATTCAATGGCTCTGGAACGCGAAAAAGGAATAACTATTCAATCTGCCTCGACTTTTTTCGAGTGGAAAAATTACCATATAAACCTCATTGATACTCCCGGACACATTGATTTTACCGTCGAAGTCGAAAGAGCTTTGCGTGTGCTCGACGGGGCAATCCTTGTCCTTTGCGGTGTATCGGGTGTTCAAAGCCAAACAATTACTGTCGATAGGCAAATTCGCCGTTACAATGTTCCGCGTCTTGTATCAATAAAGTTGACCGTTCGGGTGCAAACCCCGATAAAGTTCTTCAACAAATGAAGGAAAAACTTTCGCTCCGCCCTATTTTGCTTACAATGCCAATTGGACTCGAAGACCAATTCGAAGGGGTTGTTGATTTAATTAATAGAAAAGCAATTTATTTCGAAGGTGCAAATGGAGAATTCGTTGTCGAACGGGATATTCCTCAAGATTTAATCGACGAGGCTGAATATCGTCGCTTGCAGATTATCGAAACACTTGCAGATTTCGATGACGAAATAGCCGAAAAATTCCTTTCGGACGAAGAAGTTGAACACGATAAACTTCTTCGAACGATTCGAAGATTGACTATTGCACAGATGGTAACACCGGTTTATGTTGGAACTGCAAAGAAAAATAAGGGAGTCCAGCCTTTGCTCGATGGGGTAACTCTTTTCTTGCCCGACCCTACCGAAAGAATTAACGAAGCGCTGGACCTCGATAACAACGAAGAACGGGTACCGTTAGATTGTAGTCCTAATAAACCTTTCGTGGGATTAGCATTTAAACTCGAAGACGGTCGCTACGGGCAATTAACTTATATGCGAATATATCAAGGAAAAGTTCGCAAAGGGGATTTTATTTACAACATCAAATCTAAAAAGAAGATAAAAGTTCCACGTATAGTTCGGATGCATGCACAAGAAATGCATGATATAGAAGAGGCTTATGCTGGCGATATCGTTGCTATGTTTGGTGTCGAATGTTATTCGGGCGATACATTTACCGATGGAAGCGTCAACCTATCGATGACTTCAATGTATGTTCCAACACCGGTGATTGAACTTTCGGTTGCTCCGAAAGAAAAAACTGCCTTACCAAATTTTTCGAAAGCGCTGAACAGATTTCAAAAGGAGGACCCGACATTCCAAGTGACCCGCGACGAAGAGAGCGGTGAAACAATAATTAAAGGAATGGGAGAACTCCATCTCGAGATATATATTGAGCGAATAAAACGAGAATACAATTGCGAAGTTGTTATTGGTAAGCCAAAAGTTGCCTACCGGGAAACGATTCTTCGCCTTTCGGAATTTAATTATACTCATAAGAAACAAACCGGTGGAGCAGGGCAGTTCGCTCGGGTAGCCGGATACATCGAACCTATCGAGCCACACGAAGGCAAAGAATATGAATTTGTCGATAAAATTGTTGGCGGAGTGATACCAAAGGAGTATATCCCAGCGTGCGATAAAGGTTTCCACGAACAATTACTCGAAGGAATCTTGATTGGGCAACCAATTGTGAATGTCCGAGTTGTTCTTAACGATGGGCAAACCCATCCGGTGGATTCTTCGGAAATGGCATTTAAGTTGGCTTCGAAATATGCTATAAAAGAAGCATTGGCAAAGGCTTCGCCAGTTATTTTAGAACCTATTATGAAATTGGAAGTAACTGCACCCGAGGAGTTCCAAGGTAATATAATTGGACAAATTAACCAACGGCGGGGAATTATACACAACACACGAATAGAAAATGCTTTCGTTGTTGTAGAAGCCGAAGTCCCGCTGAAAGAAATGTTCGGTTATTCATCGGAACTGAGAAGTGCGACGCAAGGAAAAGGAGAATTTACGATGGAATTCTTGCGTTATGCACAAGTTCCTAAATCGGTTCAAGATGAGATAATCGAAGAGTACAAGAAAAACAAAGCGAAGAAATAAAATATTTGAAAGTATATAAAACCTTTGTAGTAAGTGAAAACAATAATTCCCCGTTTTTTTATAATTTGCTTATTTGGTTTGCTTAAAAATGGACGAGTTGTTCGAAAATAGAGAAGAGAAATTCCAAAAGAATCCCAACGAAGCGGCAAAAACTGAAAATGGTGATGTAAATGATTTAGAGCCGGGGAAGTGGCGCGAATACGAAGAAACACTAAATCTGCAATATTTCACTATTTGGGATACACCCGAACGTGACCCATATAATTGGACAAAGCATACAATACATGGTAATTCCCCCGTCGAAATTCCTCGTCAATGTATGCTACGTTTTTCGAAAGAAGGGGATTTGCTGCTCGACCCATTTTGTGGCTCTGGAACAACGTTGGTTGTTGCAGCACACCTGAAACGAAAGTGTATCGGTATCGAAATAAACCCCAACATCGCTCAACTTGCAAAACTTAACTTGGAACAACAGACACTTGAGTTCGACAATGGGGAATTATCTTCTTGGTTAAGACAACAAGAAATTATTATTGGCGATTCTACAAAATTACTCGATATGGGGTTTCAACCAGAAAGTTTCGATTTTTCCTTTGCTCATCCTCCATATTGGGAACTTGTTAATTATAGCGAAGAATATGGCAATGTTGATGGGGACTTGTCGAACGAAACTTCTCTGGAAGGTTTCTTACAAAAATTAGGGGTGGTTTTCTCGGGGGTGTTCCATATGTTAAAAAAGGGGCGATTCTTTTGTGTATTAATTGGAGAAGATTTTAAAAAAGGAGGTAAAACGATACCATTAGATTTCTACGCAATGCAAGTTGGAATGGAAATTGGCTTCGAGTTTTACTCCAAAGTGATTAAGGTTACTCGATTTGCGAGTTCAAGGCAAGGAAAAATTAATATCAACAAATATCGCTCGCTTCGTTCTAATTATTTCATTTGCAACCACGATTATGTTATTATTTTCAAGAAACCAAAATGACCCACTCCGAAGTTATTCAAGTTGTTTCTAATTGATTTAAACAAAAATCCGAGGTTGAAATTGTAACTCGATTTAGTTATGCTTTTCCGGTACCGGACATTCAGGTTCAGTTTACCGATGGGACATTAGCCCAAATAGAGTGTAAGCCAAGCAATGCAAATAGAAGAGAATATCTTACAGGATTAGGGCAAGCAATAGCATTCTGTCGTCACTCCGATAAAGCATACTTAGCATTGCCGACGAATGAGTATAACTTGATGAAAGAATGGATCTGGACAAATTTTATCGGTATAATTCGTGTTGAACCGAATAGTGTAGTTGTCGAACGGGAACCAGAGCCTCCCCTAAATGTATTAATTTCGAAAGAACCTATTAAAAGAGGATATGCATACTATCGTGACCTTAAGTTTTTCGAAATTTACCGGGTATTACAATCGATTTACAATGCTTTGAGTAGAACAAAAGATAGAAAGGCGATAGACCAAGAAATATGGAAGAGTGTAACCGAACTAAGGGATTGGCATTCATCGAAACAATCGCATTTGTTGAACATTAAATTGTTGCTACGAGACCTCAAGCTTTTTGATATTCATTCATATGATATATTGCCTTTGGGTATCGAACTTTTGTCAATTGAACCCGAGAATAAAAATAAAATAAAAGAGCTAATCCGAAAAATATTCTTGATTGAAGGAAACTATATCGATATAGTTGGATTAATTCAGGAAGTTAATGATGCTTATGAGTCTTTTGAAAATAGGGCAATTTTTAATAAACATCTAGAAGAAGCAATTTTATTGGATAAATTAGCTAGCAAAGATACCAATGTAAAAAGAGATTTGAAGGACATTTTAGGAATCTTGAAAGAATTGGAAATAATTGGTGGTTGGAAAAAGGTAGGTGTTCAAGGCGGCAAATATCCAGTGATATGGAAAAATATTATTCATTTTGTAAAGTTTAGGTAAATTTATTGTGATTGCTTCGTTTTGAGTTTTTCTGCTGGCTTGAATTTGCGAAAAAACTCTTGTTAGAATGATTCCGACTTTATTGTGTTTAAAATAAAATTTTTTTGAATTTGCTTTTGTATTTAATTTTTTTGTAATTTTGTAGTCTCTTTATTTTGATTTTTGTTAAAAGTAGGTATTTAAGGGAGATATTGAGTGCCAACAATAAGTCAATTGATTAGGAAACCAAGGAGGAAGGTAACTCGCAAGAGCAAGTCGCCAGCGTTATCGAGTTGTCCACAGCGGCGTGGTGTTTGTACACGTGTTTATACAACGACGCCGAAGAAGCCAAATTCAGCCTTGCGGAAAGTTGCCCGTGTTCGTTTAAGTTCTGGATATGAAGTTACAGCATATATTCCGGGCGAAGGACATAATTTGCAGGAGCACTCAATTGTATATGTGCGTGGAGGTCGTGTTAAGGATTTGCCCGGTGTTCGTTACCATATCGTTCGTGGTGTTGCCGATACCCAAGGTGTCGATGGCAGAAAACAAGGACGTTCGAAATATGGTTCTAAACGACCTAAACAAGCAGCATCGAAATAAAAAATTAAGATGTTAATTAAAAAATAATTTATAGAATGAGAAAGAAGAGAGCGGAAAAAAGAACAATTGAAGTTGACCCAAGGTATCACGATTTAGTTGTGGCACGCTTTATTAATACTATATTGAGAAAAGGGAAAAAGAGTCTTGCCCGAAAAATTGTTTACGATGCTTTCGAAATTATTAGCCAAAAATCGAAACAGGACCCATTAGAAGTTTTTAGAAAGGCAATATCGAACGTAGCTCCAGTTATTGAAGTTCGCTCTCGTCGTATTGGTGGAGCTACCTATCAAGTGCCAGTAGATGTTCGCGAAGACAGAAGAATTTCGTTAGCCTTACGGTGGCTAAGGTTATATGCAAAGTCAAGAAAAGAAAAGTCGATGAGCGCGCGTTTAGCATCTGAAATTCTCGCAGCAGCCAACGGAGAAGGTGCCTCTGTCAAAAAGCGCGAAGATACGCACCGAATGGCAGAAGCTAACAAAGCTTTTGCTCATTTCAAGTGGTAAAAAAATGCGTCTGTTCTTTGTCAATTGATATGCTGGAAGTGTGTTATGCCTCGCACGGTTGAAATATCGAAAGTCCGGAATATCGGAATAATGGCACATATCGATGCGGGGAAAACAACCACTACAGAAAGATTTTTGTTCTACACTGGCTTTCTTCATCGCCCCGGGGAAGTTGACGAAGGAACTGCTTTTATGGATTATATGGAGCAGGAGAAAGAACGTGGAATTACTATTACTTCGGCAGCCACAACTTTTTTCTGGAATGAACATCAAATTAATCTTATAGATACTCCGGGCCACGTGGATTTCACTGCCGAAGTTCAACGTTCTCTAAGAGTTCTCGACGGTGCTATTGCTATCTTTTGTGCCGTTGGTGGTGTCGAACCGCAGTCGGAAACAGTATGGCACCAAGCGGAATTATACAATGTTCCGCGTATTGCCTATGTAAACAAGATGGACCGATTAGGCGCCGATTTTTTCCATGTTCTTGATATGATGAAAACAAAGCTAAACGCAAATCCCGTTCCAGTAGTACTTCCAATTGGTTCGGAAGATACTTTTTCCGGTGTGATTGATTTAATTTCCGAAAAAGCAATATTTTTCGATGACGAAACCAAAGGCTTGAAATTCTCATATACCGATATTCCAGATGATTATAAAGAAATTTCTTTGGAGTGGCGGGAAAAGTTGATTGAATCGGTAGCAGAAATCGATGATTTTCTACTCGAAAAGTACTTGAAAGAAGGGGTATTATCCGAAAGTGAAATTAAGTCGGGGTTGCGAAAAGGAACGCTTTCGAATAGGTTGGTTCCTGTTCTATGTGGGTCGTCGAAAAAATATATTGGAATTCAGCCTTTGCTCAATGCTATTCTGGACTATTTGCCATCCCCAGCCGATATTGGCGAATTCTTTGGTTTCGATGTCAATCGTTACGACAAAAAGGTAGTGAGGAAGGCAAACGATTCGGAGCCGTTTTCTGGGATTGCATTCAAGATACTTTCCGACCCTTATCTAAAGAAACTGACCTTTGTTAGAATATATTCTGGCTCGCTGAAAGTAGGGCAATCTGTTCTAAATGCAAGTGTTGGCAAAAGGGAACGGATTCAAAAAATATTGCGACTCTATGCAAACCGCAAGGAGGAAATTTCCGAAGTTTTTAGCGGTGAAATAGTCGCTTTCCCAGACCTTAGAGTAACAAAGACCGGCGATACTCTTTGCGAGGAAAAGCATCCTATTCTGTTTGAACGTATTCTGTTTGCCGAACCCGTAATTAATCAGAGAATCGAGGCAAAAACACTTGCCGATAGAGACAAATTGATTGATTGCTTGAACAAGTTTCTCGACGAAGACCCAACCTTCAAATATAAATTCGATGAGGAAAGTGGCGAAATTATCATTAGCGGAGTTGGGGAATTGCATCTTGAAATACTTGTTGACCGTTTGAAACGGGAAAATAATTTGGATGTTCGAATCGGTAAACCGCAGGTTGCTTATCGCGAGACAATTCTCGAGCCGTTCGAGCAAGAATATAGTTTCGAGCGGCAGATTTCTGGAAAAAACAATTTCGGATTTGTAAAAATACTTATTAAACCAATGCATCAAGGCTCGGGAAATACAATTAAGTTTAGCATCGATGACAAAGAGCTTCCCCGCTCGTTCTGGCCTGTTATTGAAGAAGGAATTAGGGAAGGTCTTCAAATAGGCTTCCTTGGGTATCCCGTAACCGACGTCGAAGTAGAAGTCGTAGGTTCTAAGTATGAAAGAGAAAATTATACAGAATTGGGATATAAAATTGCTTCTTCAATAGCAGTTCGTGAAGCATTAAGAAAAGCAAAATCAGTGTTGCTCGAACCTGTTTTTAAGGTGGAAATAGTTTTACCGGAAGAATACGTTGGCGATGTAATTTCCGATTTCAATTCGAGAAAAGGAAAGATAGAACAAATAGACCAGAGAGGGAATATCCAAGTTGTCAAAGGAGTTGCTCCGCTTTCGGAAATGTTCGGCTATGTAACTTCTCTTCGCTCCTTGACCCAAGGGCGTGCATCATACACGATGGAATTTTCGCACTACGAGCCTGTAGAACAGAAATCGTTCAATTGACATTGAATTATGAAGATTTTATTTTTATTTTTTGTAATAAATGTTTGTTAATTAAAGGAGTTAAGAAATGGCGAAAGAAAAATTTGACCGTTCAAAACCACATATTAATGTTGGAACAATCGGTCACGTCGATCATGGTAAGACTACTCTTACCGCTGCAATTACTATGGCTTTGCATAAGAAAGGAACGTCGTCGCAAATTCGAACATTCGATTCAATTGACAATGCACCCGAAGAACGCGCACGTGGAATCACAATTGCAACAGCACACGTTGAATACACAACGGAGAAACGGCATTATGCACACGTCGATTGCCCCGGACACGCCGATTACATCAAGAATATGATTACCGGCGCAGCACAAATGGATGGTGCAATACTTGTTGTTGCTGCCGATGATGGTCCGATGCCTCAAACTCGCGAGCACGTGCTTCTTGCTCATCAGGTTAATGTGCCCTACATTGTGGTGTTTATGAACAAAGTTGATATTGCCGACCCCGAACTCCTCGACTTAATTGAAATGGAAGTCCGTGAACTTTTAACAAAATATGATTTTCCCGGCGATGAAATTCCAATTATCAGAGGTTCCGCACTTCTTGCTATGCAAGCAGGAGCAGACCCGAACGTCGGACCCGACGACCCACGGCTCCAATGCATTTATGAATTAATGGATGCTGTCGATAATTATATCCCAACGCCTCAACGCGATATTGAAAAACCATTCTTGATGCCAGTTGAAGACGTGTTCTCGATTACTGGTCGTGGAACCGTCGGGACCGGAAGAATTGAACGAGGAATCGTTCGCCTAAACGATGAAGTCGAGATTGTAGGGTTTGGATTACATAAAAAGACTACTGTTACTGGTATCGAAATGTTCAGAAAAATTTTGGACGAAGGTGTTGCTGGCGACAACGTTGGGTTATTGCTTCGTGGTATAGATAAAAACGAGTTGGAACGCGGAATGGTTATTGCAAAGCCCGGCTCGATTACACCACATCATAAGTTTAATGCGCAGGTTTATGTTCTGACTAAAGAGGAAGGTGGACGCCATACTCCGTTCTTCCCTGGCTATCGGCCACAATTTTATTTCCGAACGACAGATGTTACCGGTGTGATTCAACTTCCCGCTGGTGTCGATATGGTTATGCCCGGCGACAATCTTGACAACATTACGATTGAGTTGATTACAACTGTTGCTATGGAAGAGGGCTTGCGTTTCGCTATCCGCGAAGGTGGCAGAACAGTCGGGGCTGGCGTTGTAACAAAAATTATTGAATAATTAAAAATTAAACAAAAAATGATTATAATTGCTCGCGTCGAGCAAAGGTAAATTTTAAGGGAGAAAGAAGTGGCAACAACACAGAGAATTAGGATTAAACTGAAGTCGTATGACCATTATTTGATTGATAAGTCGGCAGAACGAATTGTTCGGACTGTGAAGCAAACGGGTGCGATGGTCTCCGGTCCGATTCCATTGCCAACACGTAGAACAGTTTATACAGTGTTGCGTTCTCCCCATGTGGACAAGAAATCCCGAGAGCAATTCGAGATGCGTGTCCATAAAAGGTTAATCGACATTTTTAGTTCATCGCAAAGAACAATCGATGCATTGATGAAGTTGGAACTTCCCGCTGGTGTCGATGTTGAAGTAAAAGTTTAAATAAGGTAATGAATATGGGAGCAGCATTGTTAGGAAAAAAGTTAGGAATGACGAGTTTCTTTACCGACAAAGGCGAACAGATACCTTGCACTGTAATAGAAGCTGGACCATGTTCTGTTGTAAATATAAGAACAACACAGAAAGATGGTTACGATGCAGTCCAATTAGGCTATGGCAATCGTTCGCACAAGCGGGTAAATAAGCCTCTTAGCAAGTATTTTGAAAAGCGTAATCTAAAGCCTACGCGATGGCTCCGTGAGTTTCGGAATTTCGACATCGCCGTCGAGCCGGGAACTATTCTTTACGTTGGAGAACTCTTTAAGAAAGGCGATAAAATTAAGATTTCTGGGACGAGCAAAGGACGCGGTTTCCAGGGTGTTGTTAAACGTCATCATTTCGGTGGCGTTGGTATGACAACCCACGGGCAATCCGATAGAGTTCGAGCGCCCGGTTCAATCGGCTCATCGTCGTATCCTTCGAGAGTTTTCAAGGGTTTACGAATGGCTGGCAGAATGGGTGGCAAACGCTCTTCAATCAGAAATCTCGAAGTTATAGAGGTGATACCCGAACAAAATTTATTGCTCGTTAAAGGTGGTGTTCCGGGCCCAGTTAACGGTTTATTGGAAATAGTAAAGTTATAGGCAAAAAAATGCAAGTAGATGTATATTCGAAAGAAGGACAAGTTGTAGGCACAATTGATTTGAGCGATGATGTTTTTTGCATCGAGCCAAATGAACATGCTATGCATCTTGCTGTTGTGGCATACCTTGCCAACCAACGACAAGGGACTCACAAAACGAAAGTTCGCTCCGAAGTTAGAGGGGGCGGTAAAAAGCCTTGGCGGCAAAAGGGACGAGGAACCGCTCGCGCCGGTTCAACGCGTTCGCCTCTTTGGGTACACGGCGGCACTATCCACGGACCGCAACCGCGCTCCTATACTATGAAACTTACAAAGAAACTTAAATCGCTCGCTCGAAAATCTGCTCTTTCTCTTCGGTTGCAAGAAGGAAATATTTTAGTGTTAGAAGATTTTGCTATTGAAACACCAAAAACCAAAGAGTTTTACCAAGTTTTGAAAAACTTGAATCTCGATGGTGAAAAAACGTTAGTATTATTGCCCGAAAAAGCCGAAAATCATTATCTTTCGTCGAGAAATATAGAACGCGTTTCAGTTTATTATGCCGATAAAATCTCGACTTATCATATTTTAAGTCATAAGAAATTGTTGATTTTCAAAAGTGCAGTTGAACAACTGCAATCAACTTTTAAGAATTAGTTTGACAAGGGGGTTTGCACGATGATAGAAATAATCAAAAAACCAGTTATTACCGAAAAGGCTATGAAGCTTGGTGAACAAAGGCAATATGTTTTCGAAGTCGAACCAAAGGCAAATAAAATTCAAATTAGAAAGGCAATCGAAGAAATGTTCGAAGTCAATGTGGTTTCGATTCGAACAGCAAGAGTGAAAGGCAAAGTTCGGAGTCGGTTCACACGTCGCGGCCATACGGAAGGGCGAACTCCTTTGCGAAAAAAAGCCTACGTAACTTTAAAAGAAGGCCAATCGATTGAACTTGTATCGGGTGCCGGAACTTAATTGAAAGGAGAAATTTAAAATGGGAATCAGAATATTAAAACCGATAACACCAGGAACCAGGCATTATTCAGTCGATATGTTCGAAGACATAACGACCGATAAGCCTTTTGCACCCTTGGTTGTGGCTCTTAAAAGTTCGGGTGGTCGCAACAACACAGGACGAATAACTTCACGGCATCGCGGCGGTGGACATAAGAGACGTTATAGAATAATCGATTTTAAACGCGATAAACGAGAAATGTATGCCACAGTCGAGACAATTGAATATGACCCGAATCGTAGTGCTCGAATTGCACTTGTGAAATACGAAGATGGTGAATATCGATACATTCTTGCCCCCGATGGGTTAAAGGTTGGTGAAAAAATTTATGCAGGAGCAAACGCTGAATACAAAAATGGTAATGCTCTGCCTTTGAAAAATATCCCAATCGGGTTATTTATTCACAACATAGAAATGAAGCCGGGAAAAGGTGGGCAACTGGCTCGTTCGGCAGGTGTATTTGCTCAATTGGTTGGATTGGACGAAAAGTATGCGCAAGTTAAACTACCATCGGGCGAAATTCGCCACGTTCTAAATTCTTGCTATGCCACCATTGGAAAGGTGAGTAATCCAGACCACGAGAATATCTTACTTGGTAAAGCAGGACGCTCTCGCTGGTTAGGGATTCGTCCGCAAACACGAGGTATGGCAATGAACCCGATTGACCATCCTAATGGTGGGGGCGAAGGGCGTTCTAAATCCGGGGGTGGACGCCAACATCCTCGTTCACCATGGGGACAACTTGCTAAAGGTTTGAAAACAAGGAAACGCAATAAACTTTCGAATAAATACATTATTAGAAGAAGAAAAAGTTAATAATGAGGTAGCATAAACTATGTCGAGGTCATTAAAAAAAGGTGCTTATGTGTATTACAAGCTTCTGAAGAAAGTCGAGGCATTGAACGAAAGTCGCAAGAAGCAAGTAATCAAAACTTGGTCGCGTGCCTCTATGATTATACCGGAGTTTGTTGGGCACACTTTTGCAGTTCACAATGGGAATAAGTTTATCCCTGTTTATATAACGGAAAATATGGTAGGCCATAGATTAGGTGAATTTTCTCCGACGCGAACCTATCGAGGTCATGCGGGCCATCGTAAAGAACAAAAAGCTGTTGCAAAGAAGAAATAGGAGAATTTGATATGGAAGCACTTGCAATTAAAAGATTTATAAGAACATCGCCAAGGAAAATTCGGTTGGTAGTAGATTTGATCCGAGGTAAACGTGTACCCGAAGCATTCAGTATATTGAAGTTTTCGACCAAGGGAGCTGCTAAAGATGTTGAATATGTGCTTCGCTCCGCAATTTCAAACCTTGAGAATAAAAAGGAACGTGGGCGCATAGAACCCGAAGATGTTGTTGTCAAACGCGCATTTGTTGACCAGAGTGTTACCTTGAAAAGGATATTGCCTGCGCCAATGGGTCGCGCATATCGCGTACGTAAAAGAATGGCTCACATTACAATTGTAGTCGAAGAAGTTCCTTCGAAGAAGAAAGAAGTTGTCAAGCAAATTAAGAAAACTAAGAAAGGAGAAGAAGTTGGGACAGAAAACTAATCCAATCGGTTTGCGTTTAGGTATTATTCGGGGTTGGGATGCCAACTGGTTCGAAGAAGACGCTTTTGCTGAAAAGTTAAGCGAAGACTTGCAAGTTCGAACCTATATTAAGAATCGTTTGAAGAAATCGGGGGTCTCGCGAATAGTAATTGAGCGAACGGCTAAACTTCTCCGACTAACGATTCATTCATCGCGTCCCGGAATGATTATAGGACGCTCTGGTCAGGAAATTACAAAAATAGAAGAGGAAATTCGTAGGCTTACAAATAAAGAAGTTAAAATATTGATTAGTGAAATCAAGAAACCCGAACTCGATGCTCTACTTGTTGCCGAAAATATTGCATTGCAAATCGAAGGTAGAGTATCGTTCCGCAGGGCTATGAAACAGGCTGTTGCCAACGCTATGCGGATGGGGGCAGTTGGTATTAAAGTGATGTGTTCGGGTCGTCTTGCTGGTGCCGAAATGGCTCGTTCCGAACAGTATAAAGATGGGCGTATTCCGTTGCATACATTAAGAGCCGATATTGACTACGGTTATGCAGTTGCTCAAACAATTTACGGTAGTATAGGAATAAAAGTTTGGATTTGCCGAGGCGAAATCTTTGGTAAACCACAATTAGGTTAATAATTTATAAGGAATAGGAAATATGTTATTGCCAAAAAGAGTAAAGCATCGTAAAACACAGCGGGGTCGGGTCCGGGGAAAAGCAAACCGAGGCACAACCGTTGCATTCGGAAGTTTTGGGCTGAAGGCACTCGAAGGTGCTTGGATTACTAATCGTCAAATCGAAGCCGCCCGAGTTGCAATAAATCGATACTTGAAACGTGAAGGTAAACTCTGGATTCGAATTTTCCCCGATAAGCCGGTGAGCAAAAAACCATTGGAAACAAGAATGGGTAGCGGGAAAGGTGCCCCGGAATTTTGGGTTGCGGTCGTTAAACGTGGGAAAATTCTTTTCGAAGTTGGAGGAGTATCAAAAGAATTAGCAGAAGAGGCGCTTCGGCTTGCCTCTCATAAATTACCTATAAAAACTAAATTTGTGCAACGAGTGGATATCGAGGAATGAAACCAAGAAAACCCAAAGACCTTCGGGAACTTACCAACGAAGAATTGAACCATATTCTTAATGAATCGGTCGAAACACTTGCACGGCTGCGTTTCCAAAAATCTTTAAGTCAGTTACAAGATATTTCTTCAATTAGAATCTTGCGCAAGGATATTGCAAGAATTAAAACAATTATTAGTGAACGCCAAAAGACAAAATAATATGGAAAAGGAATTGGAAATAACAAATCAGGACAACGAAGGTAAAGAACCTGAAAGCCAAGTGGTAGAGAACCCTGTAATCAATGCTCAAAAAGAAAGTGGGCAAGTTACGAAAACTGGGCACAGAAGAATACTCGAAGGTAGAGTCGTTTCGAACAAAGCCAACAAAACGATTGTTGTAAAGATTGAACGATACGTTCAACATCCTTTGTATAAAAAGTATTATAAAAGGTCGAAAAAAATTATGGCACACGACGAGGCTAACGAGTGCAATATTGGGGATGTTGTGCGTGTGATGGAATACCGTCCTTTGAGCCGACGAAAGCGGTGGATTTTAAAAGAAATAGTAGAACGAGCAAAATAAGGAGGGAAGTGATGATACAAGAAGAAACAAATTTAGTTGTAGCCGACAATTCTGGAGCAAAACGCGTTCGATGTATTCGTGTCCTTGGAGGTCACAAAAAGCGATATGCTACGCTTGGGGACATCGTGGTCGTCTCTGTTAAGTCTGCTATTCCAAATTCAGCCGTAAAGAAAGGTGAGGTTTGTCGTGCTGTTATTGTTCGCACTAAAAAAGAAGTTAAACGTAAGGATGGCTCTTTTATACGTTTCGACGATAATGCAGTAGTTATTTTGAATAATCAAGGTGAACCTCGAGGCACTCGTGTATTGGGTCCTGTTGCTCGGGAATTGCGAGAAAAGAATTTTATGAAAATTATATCACAGACCGAAGAAGTATTGTAAGGGGTGGAAAATGAAACTGAAATTAAAGAAAGGGGATATTGTTCAGGTTATAGCTGGAAACGACAAAGGAGCTGTCGGAAGAATATTAGAAGTTTACCCCGATAAAATGAAGGTTCTTGTCGAGGGTGTAAATGTTCGCAAGAAACATACGCGTCCGACCCAGCAAAATCCAAAAGGTGGGATTGTTAGCAAGGAGATGCCAATTCACTATTCCAATGTGCTGATTCTTGATTCCGACAAGAATCCAACGCGGATAGGTATTAGGATTGAAGAAAAGGATGGTAAACGAGTTTCTATCCGCTATTCGAAAAAGAACGGTAAAGATTTGTAAGAGAAAGGTGTAGATAGATTATGGCAACAGCAACAAATAAAAAGGTGATACCCCCGGCAGCGGGTGGCTCGAAAAAAGTGGAATTTAAACCTGAAGGTAAACGGCTCGAAGACGTTAAGGATAAGGAGATTCCGAAACCAAGGCTGTATGAGTATTATAAGACGACTATTGTTCCTAACTTGGTTAAAAAGTTTGGTTATAGGTCCCCAATGGAAGTTCCGCGCCTTGAAAAAATTGTTTTGAATATGGGTGTTGGTGGAGCCACACAAGACCCGAGATTACTTTTAAATGCAATCAACGAATTGGAACTTATTGCTGGACAGCGTCCGGCTATTTCGAAATCTAAAAAATCGATTTCTAATTTTAAATTGCGTAATGGAGTTCCTATCGGTTGTTTTGTAACTTTACGTCGAGCAAGGATGTATGAATTTCTGGATAGATTTATCAACATTGCTGCTCCGCGTATTCGCGACTTTCGAGGCTTTTCCGATAAAAGCTTCGATGGGCACGGAAACTACTCGGTTGGAATCAAGGAGCAAATTATTTTCCCGGAGATAGACGTCGATAAAGTCTCGAGGATTAGTGGTTTAGATATAACTTTTGTAGTGCGTTCCAAATCCGATGAGGAATCGTATGCGCTACTTTCGGAATTTGGTTTTCCATTTCAAAGAAAGGATTGATTATGTCAACGAAAGCTGTTGTTGCAAGAAATTTGAAAAGAATTAAACTAAGTAAAAAATATCAAACGCAGCGACAAGAGTTAAAAGAAGCGGGCGATTGGTTAAATTTGCAAAAGTTGCCGAAAAATAGTTCTCCGGTGCGAGTTCGCAATCGCTGTTCGGTAACCGGGCGAGGTCGCGGAGTATATCGGAAATTTATGCTTTGCCGTAATGTATTTCGACAGATGTCGCTCGAAGGAAAAATACCAGGAATTAGGAAAGCAAGTTGGTAATTAGTAACAAAGTGATAGATTATAGTATGCCAGTAACAGATGCAATATCAGATTTTCTTACCCGACTTCGGAACGGTGGGGCTGCGCACCACAAAACAGTCGATGTTCCTTTTTCGAAGATGAAATGGGCTATTTGCGAGATTTTGAAGGACCAAGGCTATATCGAAGATTTCGAGAAAATCGAAGAAAATGTGCAAGGAACAATTCGTGTTAGGTTACGTTATTATAACCGCCAGCCAGCCATTCGAGAGGTAAAGCGAATTAGTTCACCCGGGCGCAGGGTTTATGTTGGGATAAACGAATTACCTCGCGTTAAGAATGGACTTGGAATTGCTGTTATTTCTACCTCGCGTGGTTTGATGACCGATAAAATGGCTCGGAAATTGAATATTGGTGGTGAACTTCTTTTTACAGTTTGGTAAAATTTTTGGAGCTTTGCTATGTCCAGAATTGGAAAAAAACCGATAGTGATACCCAGTAACGTTAAGGTTAACTTCGAAGATAATAAAGTTGTTGTAACCGGTCCGAAAGGCTCTTTATCTTTCCATCTTCCTAAATCAATTAGTTATAAAGTGGATGGTAATCAGTTAACATTTTTTAGGGAAAGCGACAACAAGGAAGTCCGTGCCGCACATGGACTTTCGCGTGCAATTGTGAACAATATGATTGTTGGAGTAACCGAAGGTTTCACAAAAACGCTTCAAATCGAAGGCGTCGGGTATAAAGCCGAGATGAAGAATCAAAATCTTATGCTTTCATTAGGATATTCCCATCAGATTTTGTTTATTCCCCCGGAAGGTATTAAATTCGAGACCCCAAGTGCAACAATGATAAATGTAATTGGGATAGATAAACAGGCTGTCGGCGAAGTCGCTGCTAAAATTCGAAAACTTCGTCCGCCCGAGCCATACAAAGGTAAAGGTATTCGATATAAAGATGAATTCATTCGACGAAAAGCAGGAAAGAGTGCAGCCAAATAGAAATAGGTTTAACAATTATAACAAACTACAATGGAAAGATTAGAATTAAAGAAAGTTCGTAGGCAAAGAAGAAAATACAGAATCCGAAAGAAAATCGTTGGCACAAACGATGTTCCAAGGTTAAGCGTCTATCGAAGCTTAAAGCATATTTATGCCCAAATCATAGATGATGAACGTGGTAATACACTTGTGGCTTGTTCTACTATGGATAAAGAAGTTAGCGAGGCTATCAAAGATAGAATTCGGAAAGTCGAACAAGCAAAATTAGTTGGTAAAATTTTAGCAAAACGTGCCCTCGAAAAAGGGATTAAACGAATTGCGTTCGACCGTAATGGCTTCCTTTACCACGGACGTATTCGGGCACTTGCCGATTCTGCTCGCGAAAATGGATTAGTTTTTTGAGAAAATGTTAAGGTAAAAATATATGGGAAAAATTAAAGCATCCGAACTTGAACTTAAAGAAAAACTTGTTTATGTTGGGCGGACAGCAAAGGTTGTCAAAGGTGGGCGCCGCTTTGGTTTTACTGCGATTGTAGTAGTTGGGGATTACGCCGGGCACGTCGGAGTAGGGCTGGGTAAAGCCGCAGAAGTAGTCGATGCTGTAACGAAAGCAACAGAATCAGCAAAAAAAGCCATAGTTAAAGTAAACCTTTCGGAAAATACTGTCCCACACGAAGTTTTTAGCAAGTATGGTGCCTCGAAGGTTCTTATTAGACCTGCTTCGCCGGGAACGGGGGTTATTGCCGCCGGAGGTGTTCGGGCAGTTCTTGAATTGGCAGGGGTCAAAGACGTATTGACTAAAAGTTTGGGCTCTTCGAACCCGCATAACACGGTCAAGGCTGCGCTCGAAGCATTGCTTTCGATGGAAGACATTGGGACAGTTGCTGCCCGACGTGGCATTCCTACACAAAAGGTTCTTTTTGGTTGACAATGGAGATTTCGCAATGAAGAAACTTAAAGTTACACAGATTAAAAGCATAATAAAAACGAACAAGAAACAGAAAAGGACAATAGAGGCTCTTGGTTTGGGTCGCCCGAATTATTCAAATATTTTGCCCGACAATCCCCAAACCTGGGGAATGTTGAAAGTTGTAAAGCATTTAGTTAAAGTTGAAGAAATTAATGTTAGTGAATAGGGGTCGAAATGAAACACATCGGTAATTTATATCCAGCAGAAGGTTCAACCGGGAAAAAGAAAAGGGTAGGGCGTGGGCCCGGCTCGGGGCACGGCGGGACTTCAACACGAGGCCATAAAGGTGCACAATCCCGTAGTGGATACCGCCGCAAACTTGCATTCGAAGGTGGGCAAATGCCTCTTGTTCGTCGCGTCCCTAAATTTGGTTTTAATAACCGTAATCGAATTGAATATCAAGTTGTCAATGTTTCTGATATTCAAAGACTAATAGAGGAAAAAAGGATTGATGTAAACGAGATAGACAAAGATGTGCTTTTTAATGTCGGATTAATTGGGAAAAAGAATCAACCAATCAAAATTTTGGGGGATGGTGAAATCAAAGTTCCCGTTGTTGTTAAAGCACATAAATTTTCGAAATCGGCGATACAGAAAATCGAGTCAGTTGGAGGCAAGGTAGCAATTTATGAGTAAAGTTGTTCAAACGTTCCAAAATATTTGGAAAATCGAGGAGCTTAGGCAGCGCCTGCTGTTTACTCTATTTGCAATTATTGTTGCAAGAATAGGTGCTCATATTACTTTGCCCGGGGTCGATATTCATCTGCTGAGTGCATTTAACAAAGGAGCAGCAAACGACCTTTTTGGTTTGTTCGACTTTTTTGTTGGTGGCGCCTTTTCCAACGCTGCTATTTTTGCTCTGGGGGTAATGCCATACATTACAGCCTCGATTATTATGCAACTTGCTGGAATTGTTATTCCGGAAATTCAGAAAATGCAAAAGGAAGGTGAAGAAGGCAGAAGGAAAATCAACCAATACACAAGAATACTAACTGTTCCAATTTCTGCTTTCCAAAGTTGGGGGATGAGTGTGCGGTTGGTTAATATGGAAGCAAATGGATTGCCGGTGGTACCCCATTCCGGCTTTTTCTTTGTTATAACAACAGTGATTCTGCTTACTGCTGGAACTATGTTTCTTATGTGGCTTGGCGAAAAAATCACTGAACGAGGCATCGGAAATGGAATTTCACTTTTAATCTTTATTGGAATTGTTGCTCGATTGCCAGCCGCTCTATACCAAGAGTTTAGTCAGATAACCCAGTTGGGCGAACGCCCTTGGCCAGTTGAAGTTATCATATTGACATTTTGGGTTGCAATAATTGCCTCTATTGTTTTCATTTCGCAAGGTGCAAGAAGAATCCCCGTTCAATATGCGAAACGCCAGGTAGGGCGGAAAATAATGGGGGGACAAACCCAATATATTCCTCTGCGCGTGATAACCGCTGGGGTGATGCCAATTATTTTTGCTCAATCTATAATCTTTATTCCTCAAACCTTCTTGAATTTCTTTCCGACAAGTGGATGGCTTTATTCTCTTGTTGTTGCATTTAGCGAACGTTCGTTTATCTATGCTATTATTTATGCAACATTAGTTATCTTGTTTACGTACTTCTATACTGCGGTAATATTTAATCCACGCGATATAGCCGATAATATGAAAAAACAAGGTGGCTTTATACCCGGTATTCGACCCGGACAGCAAACTTCGGAGTACATTGATAATGTATTAACAAAAATTACTCTACCCGGTTCCCTTTTCCTCGCTTTAATTGCTGTGATGCCAACGTTCGCAATGAATGTCCTTGGTGTTACTACTTCGTTTGCTTCATTTTTTGGTGGCACATCAATATTGATTGTGGTTGGTGTTGCTCTCGACACACTTCAACAAATTGAATCTTTCTTGCTGATGCGCCATTACGATGGATTTATGAAGAGTGGTAGAATACGAGGTCGTGCAGGAGTCGGAGGAATATAAGCGATGAGAAAACAGGCTCAAAATATGAAGATTAATTGGACTCCTTACGCAAAGAAAGAGGAGGAATTGCGATTAATCGAACGAGCCTGTCGAGTTGTTGCCGATGTCCTTGCTTTACTCGAAAAATACATAAAACCGGGCACTACAACACTTGAATTAGACAAAATAGCAGAAGATTTTATCCTTTCACAAGGCGCTACCCCGGCATTCAAAGGATATGTTGTCGATGGTAAAGCATACCCTTCAACACTTTGTGTATCTATTGACGAAGAGGTCGTTCACGGGATTCCAAGTTCGAGGGCACTTCGTGAAGGGGAAATCGTTTCTATCGATTGTGGTGCGAAAAAAGATGGCTACTACGGCGATAGTGCTGTAACTTATCCAGTTGGGGCAATTAGCCCCGAAAAGGAAAAGTTGCTTCAAGTTACGAAAGAAGCACTCGAAAAAGGTATCGAAATGGCAGTCGAAGGAAACAATGTCTATTCGATTTCGCGTGCTATTCAAACCCACGTGGAATCTAATGGCTTTAGTGTTACACGCGAGTTGGTAGGGCATGGAATTGGAAAGCGATTGCACGAAGAACCCCCGATTCCCAATTTTGTTCCTCCACTTTTGGCAAGGAAACAATATCCCAATGTTAAACTCGTCTCCCGAATGACTTTGGCAATTGAGCCAATGGTACATTTAGGAGATTACAAAGTTATTACGAAAAGCGATGGTTGGACGATTTGCACAGCCGATGGTTCTCCGGCTGCGCATTTCGAACATACCATTATTGTAACTAAAGATAAGCCAATAATTTTAACGTATAGATAGGAACGTATGCCGAAACAAGGGATGATACAGATGGACGGAACAATTGAGGAAGCACTTCCCAATACTCAGTTCATTGTTCGATTAGAAAATGGACACAAGGTTTTGGCACACGTGGCTGGAAAAATGCGGATGCATTATATCAAGATTCTACAAGGGGACAAAGTTCGGGTTGAAATGTCTCCTTATGATTTAACAAAGGGAAGAATTATTTATAGGTATAAATAAAATTTAGGGTAATGTTATGAAAGTTAGAGCTTCAGTTAAAAAGCGTTCCCCGGAAGATAAGATAGTGCGTCGGAAGGGTAGGGTCTATATTATTAATAAAAAGAACCCAAGATTTAAGCAACGTCAAGGTTAAGCTAAGGAGGTAAAGTGGCACGAATTGCAGGAATTGATTTACCAAAAAATAAAAGAGGCTTTGTAGGATTAACCTATATTTACGGTGTTGGAAGAACTACTGCCAAAGAGATTCTTTCCAAAGCGAACGTCGATGAATTCAAAAAAGTGGGGGAATGGAGCGATGAAGAAATCGCTCGAATACGCCAAGCTATCCAAGATTATAAAGTCGAAGGCCAACTACGTGGCGAAGTCCAAATGAATATTAAACGATTGATGGATATTGGCTGTTATCGTGGTATTAGGCATCGACGTGGTCTTCCAGTGCGTGGACAAAGAACTCGTACGAACGCCCGGAGTCGAAAGGGTCGAAGAAAAACGATTGCTGGAAAGAAGAAAGCTACTGGCAAGAAGTAATTTTTTTTCAATTTTGTTAATTAATTTATATTGAAGTATGGCAGCACCAAAAAGAAGAACGAAAAAGAAAACGGTAACCGAAATTCACGGTAAGGCTTATATCCTTGCTTCTTTCAATAATGTGATTGTAACAATAACGGATATGTATGGCAATGCATTGTGTTGGTCCTCTGCTGGAAGAAATGGTTTCCGTGGTTCAAAGAAAAGCACACCATACGTTGCTCAAATAGCTGCGGAGCGAGCAGGCAAAGAAGCATACGATATGGGTTTAAGAAAAGTCGACGTGGTTGTAAAAGGGCCCGGAAGTGGCCGCGAAGCAGCGATTCGTGCACTTGCACAAGCCGGATTGGAAATCCATAGTATTATCGATAAAACTCCAATCCCGCATAATGGCTGCCGTCCACCAAAGCGTCGAAGAGTTTAGTTGAAAAATATGTAAGTTAAATATTCTTGGTTTAAAATGTTTGATATCGATTTAAATTCACTTTTGCAGATGCCGGATTCCGTAATTGTCGAAGAAACCGAGGACTCCAATCGCACGCGGTTTATATTTCAACCGCTCGAGAAAGGTTACGGTGTAACAATTGGGAATTCCCTACGGCGGGTTTTGATTTCCTCTATCCCGGGTTCGGCTATTATTGGTGTGAAATTCACGGATGTTCTTCACGAATTCCAAAGTATTCACGGAGTTCTCGAAGATGTAACCGATATAATCCTAAATTTAAAAGAAGTGCGAATTAAAACAGAAGAAAGGAAACCTTTTAAGGTGAACCTTCATTTTAAGGGTCCACATACTTGGACAGCACACGATATTCAAAGAGCCTCGGCTTTGTTGGAAGTTGTAAATCCCGACCATTATATTGCTACTCTTTCCAAAGAAGCCGAGTTTGACGTCGAACTTCGCATTGGGTTTGGAAAAGGCTACGTTCCCGCCGAAGAACAGCAGTTAATTGACTATCCGATTGGAATGTTACCCGTCGATGCTATTTATACCCCAATCAAAAATGTAATCTATACAATTGAACCGCACCGAGTCGGTCAAAAGACTGATTACGAACGGCTTATACTCGATGTTACTACCGATGGGACTATTTCCCCAATAGATGCTGTTAAGCTCGCTGCCCATATTATTGGAGAACACATAATGTATTTTGTCAACTTCGAGCGGGAAGAAAAGCCTACAATCGTTACCGATACAGCTATCGATGGCGGCGAGGAAGGTGAACACATTCGATTACGAAAGATTTTGCTTACCCCCATCGAAGAACTCGAAATAAGTGTTCGCGCTTATAATTGCGTAAAAATGAACAATATAAAGACACTTGGAGAATTGGTCTCTTATAGCGAAAATGAGTTATTGAAATTTAGGAACTTCGGTCGTAAGTCCCTACAAGAACTTGCCGAAATAGTGAGACAAATGGGTTTAGAATTTGGAATGAATGTAGATAAATATATTCGAGGTAACTCCAAAAGTTCAAAAATGTATAACGACTTTTAATTCAAATAGTTTCAGAATAATTCGAGAGAAGTTTGTATGAGGCATTTAAAATCGGGATGGAAACTGAAAAGGACAAGTAGTCATCGTAAAGCTTTGTTGCGAAATCTCGCCACAGCACTGCTTGAACATAAAAGGATTGAAACTACACTTGCCAAAGCCAAGGCTCTACGTCCTTTTGTCGAAAAATTGATTACAAAAGCGAAACGTGCAGTTTTGCGCGAACGCCAAAACCTTCTTCCCGAAGGACATAAAATCGACATCCACGCTCGGCGCATTGTTGGACGTTTAATCACCAATAAAGCAGTTCTGCAAGAACTATTCGATACCATTGCACCAGTTGTTGTTGAGCGTCCCGGTGGGTATGTTCGAATTGTAAAAACCGGATTTCGTCGCGGAGACGCCGCCGAAATGGCTGTGGTAGAGTTAGTCGATTGGGGGGCTCCACAAGATGGTGCTATATCGAAGCGCACGAAGGCAAAATCAAAATCACGAGCCAAAGCCCGAAGCCAATCCAAAACACAGAAAACCTCTAAAAAAGCAGTAAAGGAAACTACAAAGGAACTGGAAACCGAAACAGTTGAAGAGGCAAAAGAACCCACTGTTTCAGAAACTGCCGTTGCCAAGCAACCCGTTGAACCAGAAGTTACCTCTGCCCAACCTCCTGCGGATGTAGAAGAAGAAACATCGGAAGTTGCTGGGGACAAAATTGAGCCGAGTGACTCTAATTCAAATCAAACCGATGAAACCACAGAAGAAAAGCAGTAGTATTGTTTAAAATATTTAGTTTGACAAAAGCGTCTCCAATCAAGACGCTTTTTTTATTTTTATGAAGTGCATCAAGGATTATACTTTAGTTGAACTTGAAAATTATTTTCTTGAACTTGGATACGAAAAGTATCGAGCGCGCCAGGTATTTCATTCCATTTACTTAAATAGGATTACCGATTTTGCCGATGCTTCGGCACTTCCCAACAAGTTACGTCGAATTCTGAAAGACACCTTTACATTGGATGCGATTTCGGGTGTGAAAACGCAAAAGGCAAGCGACGGGACAATTAAATTTTTGTTTAACCTGACTAAAGGCTCAGCAATTGAAAGTGTTTTTATTCCTTGGGATAAAGGGGTAAGAGAAAGGCGAACGTTGTGTGTGTCTTCCCAAGTGGGCTGTGCGTTGGACTGCTCGTTCTGTGCGACTGGCAAACTTGGGCTAACTCGCAATCTTTCTGTTGGGGAAATCATTGACCAAGTTCTTTGGGCAGAAAAAATTATCGGAGAGCGGTTGACAAATGTAGTTTTTATGGGTATGGGTGAACCGCTGCAGAATTTTCAAAACGTTGTCGATGCAATTTCGATTATGACAACCGAAAAGGTTGGTTTATTTCGCCGCAAGAACATTACGGTTTCGACTTCCGGGGTGGTTCCTAAAATTTACGATTTGGCGAACATCGAAAAACCAGTTAAATTAGCAATTTCGTTGCATTCAACGTTGGATAATGTTAGAGAAATGATAATGCCCATTGCCAAAAAATGGAAAATTAAAGAGCTTCGCCAATCTGCAATTGATTATTATCGAAAGGTTCAATTGCCTATTACTTATGAATATATTCTTTTCGATGGATTGAACGATAGCGAACTCGATGCTCGCCGTCTCGCTCGTTTTGTGCGGAGTGTTCCTTCGAAAGTAAATATTATTCCGTTCCATAGGATAGATTTTATGCCACTCGATGGAATTTCAAAAGAACTGAAACCTTCGCCTATGGAGAAAATCTTCCAATTCAAGCAATGGCTACAATCTTTTGGGGTGAAGGTGTTTGTTCGCTCTTCGAGTGGTTACGAAATCAATGGTGCCTGTGGGCAACTGGCGTTTTCTAATAGCAATTCTGTAAATTCATTATGAAACATTTATTCTTTCTATTCCTTCTTCTTTTTCTCACCTCGCTCGCGGCTTTTTCTTCTCTGCAAAGTGAACTTAAGCCCGGGCAAGACTATATCCTTCGATTAAAAAATGGGGATATTATTACAGGGGAAATCATTTCCTTCGTCGAAGATAAAGAAGATGGCAAGGGGATTAAGTTTGACACCGAATTCGGAATTGCTACGATTTATTTCTCTCAGATTGCCGAAGTAAAGCCAATCGAATCGTATTATCGCCAAAACCATAAATATTTCTTGCTTCCAACTGCAATTGGAATTGGAAATGACCATTTCGTTGGTGCAATGGAATTATTCTTTTTTTACGGGGGATTTGGAATTACAGACCACTTCTCTCTCGTTGCCGGGCGTTCGTTTTTACCCACACTTTACTCGAATCAACAATTGACCTTGCTCAACGTGAAAGGGAGTTTACCGAAGTTAGTATTGGACGACGTTGTTCGGGAAATACATTTCGCTTTTGGTGGCAATCTGGCTTTTGCTAACAATAACAATCGCTTTGTTCATCTTTATGGGGTTGCCACAGCCCTATTCTATAAAACTAGTCTTTCGGTTTCTTTGTTCTACAAGATGGGAAGCGGAGACATTTATCTTGTTAGATTTGCTAATAGTGTTCAAGATGTTATTTATCAAGACGGTTCATTTGGTATCTCCGCTGGGTTCGATACCAAGTTACCTAACTTTAAAGATGTTCATATCGTTGGAGAATTATGGAATATCGACATTGCCAAGCCAACAAAAACTGGGATTTTTCTTGGGGTTCGCCTTGCGAACGATAAGTTTTCTTCGGATTTTGGGTTCGCTTTCTTCACTCAACCATTTTTCGCACCTTTTGTAAATTTTGTATGGAACCCTTTTTAGATGAATACTATTAAAGCAATAGGGATTATTCCTGCTCGGTACGAATCGACACGTTTGCCGGGGAAATTGCTCGAGGATTTAGGAGGCAAGCCTGTTCTGCAATGGGTTTGGCAAGGTGCTTCTCGGTCTCAACTTCTCAATCGTTTAATTGTTGCAACCGATTCAGAAAGAATAGCCGATTTGTGCCAATCTATGGGTGCTGAATTTATCATTACGCCGAAAGACATTGCAAGCGGGAGCGACCGTGTGCTTTACGCCTACGAACAGTTGAAGATAAATGCTAATATTGTTGTAAATATTCAAGGGGATGAGCCTTTTATCGATGGAAATTTGCTCGATATCCTCGTTGCCGAACTTGATTCTTCTTCGGCGGATGTCGCAACATTGATTAAGAAAATCGATAGCGAAAGGGAAATCTTCGACCCTTCTGTGGTTAAAGTTGTGTGCGATAATGCTGGGTTTGCATTGTATTTTTCCCGGAATGCGATTCCGTTTGCCCGCGATAAAGCAAACAACGAATGGCATAAATTAAATTGCTTCTTTAGGCATATTGGAATTTATGCCTTCAAAAGCGATGTTCTTCGCTCGTTTGCTTCGCTTCACCAATCCGAACTCGAACAGATTGAAAAACTGGAGCAACTTCGGCTTCTTCAGAATGGATACAAAATCCGCTGTGTCGAAACAGATGCAAACTTAATAGGTATCGATACTTTCGAAGATTTGGAAAAAGCAAGAGAATTCGTCAAGAGCCTTCCTTCTCTTGAATAACCCTTGTCAATTCTTGATAAACCAAACTTACTGGAATGAGCGACATATCGTCCATCCTTTCGGGTTCCGTTGTCAACGGCGAAAGCGATGTTGAATATCTTCCTATCGGACCCCATCGATGTGCCGAAAGGTGAGGAGTATTGGGGAATAAACCAACTACGGGAATATCCATTGCCGAGGCTATATGGAGGATTCCAGTAGAGTTCGCAACAAGACCCTTTGCCAATGAAACCAATGCAATTGTTTCGTAGAGATTCAAACGTCCAACGAAACTGATAACATTCGGACAAATCGATTGGATTAATTGCGAAAGAGGTATTTCGTTCTTCCCTCCGGTAATAACCACCGATTTTCCGGCACTGGTGAGCATTTGTGCGAGTTCGCCAAACTTTACCGGTTCCCAGTTTAATGCAGAACCACCACTCCCCGGGTGCAGAACAATAAACTCATACGGCTTTAAGTTGAGTGTATCGAACATTTCTTGAATCTTGTTCAATGCCGTTGGCTCCACCTTGATGGGAACTACTTTCGTTTCTAATTCGACCCCGAAGAAACTCGAAACAAGCCGAACATTGTAATCCGATTCATGGTGCTCCGCTGTCCGTCGGTGGTCTTTTACTTTATGCGTAAATAGAAAGGAATACCAACGATAGGCGGAACCAATACGATGTTCAATTTGTGATTTGTATGCATAATACACTTCGTTGAATCGTGGACGAGGGAAAAACACAGCATCAAATTGAAATCTCCGATATATCCCTTGAATTTCGTTCCTATATTTTTCGAGGTATGCAATTTGGTCAACTACTTCGCAATCGTAGAGTAATGGCTTAACATATTGCCGTGCTATCAAAGTTAATGTGCAACTCGGCTGGACTTCTTTAATGGCTCGGCACATTGGCAAAGTAAGAACCATATCGCCAAGTCGGTCGGTTCTAACCACAGCAATATTGGTTAATTCATCTTCGTTATCATTGTTTTTCATAATTTGCATTTTGTTTTGAAACATTTTAGTATGCAATATAATTGTTTCTAAGTGATTTGAAAAATAAAAACATCATTTGGTTGTTCTTGCCTTCGATTTTGGCATTTCAACTTACATTGGCTGGATTCGATTCTCTGTTCTTTCCTTCGAAACCGAACTTCACAAGGCGACCCAATCTGACAATTGCCAACTCTTTCTTATATTATCTGCCATTGAAAGATACACTCTATTACTTGGGCAACGAATACATAGAAGTTAATTTGAGCAAACAGTTGGCTTTTTATGTTACAAGGGACGGGGAAGTGGATACAGTCAGAATTTCTTCGGGTAACAAGTTTATCAAGGAAGCGATTGCTACACCGGTGGGCTTGTATGCAGTTCAAAACAAAGCGCCAGTGCAGATTTCTCGTCAGTTCGAAAACACCGAAATGCTGAATTGGATAGGCTTCAATGGAAATATCGGATTCCACGCTTTGAAAAAAACGGGCTATTATGCACATTTGGGGCGACGCCCTTCGTCCCACGGCTGTATCCGAATTTCTAATGAGGATGGAGAAAGGCTCTACAAAAAAGTCCGCATCGGTATCCCCGTGCTTGTTTACTATAAAGAACCAATTTGCATAGTTCGTTTTGCGAGTTGGAAAGAGTTTAATCCCAACGAGGATATTCTTGTAAATAGACTCGATAGACCTACATCTTTTTTCCTTAACGAACGAGTAACTCGCTTGAAAAAGGGAGATTTCTTCCGTTTTGGATATACACGAATATTTATAGATAAAAAGTTGAAAGTAAAATTTCCCTATTCCTCTGTTGAAAAACAAGATGCATTTGCCACTTGGCAAAAGCCAAGCCTTTGGTTCAAAAAACATTATGCCTTCGAAAACATTACTCTTAAATTTACCGAAAGATGCTTTTATTATTCCGATACCTGTAGTGTTCAATTGCAATGAAGTTACAGAGGCAATTTTGTAAGGGCTTAGATGTTAAAGCAATGCAAACATTAAGTGAGTAAGAATTCTTGCCTTTTTTCCGATGTTTTTTAGATTCACTGCAAATATTTTTGACTCGCAATGACAAAGAACATTAAACAAAGGGTTGCAACCCCTTGTTTACTCCCGGTAATAGGGGTATATTGCTATATGCTTCCAAGGTTTGTGGGCACATAGCAACGTCCCTCTACACTTCTCATTGTTGTAGGGCAATACTACTGATTTAGCCAGATGTGTTTTCCTACTTCGGGTTGTTTTTTAGAACCGGGGGAAGAACGTAATATTTTGGGGGAACGTTGACTGTGGTATCGGTGGTGCGGGATTTTTGCTTCGGCGTCCCTTGCATTTTTTCACTACTGCCTTTGTAAGGTTCGTTTTTATTGTTTGTAGTGGATGGTTGAGGTCCTCCAGCAAGCCTTTCGTTTAGTGTGAGATTTATTCTGGGCAGTGGCGAAATTACCTTTGCTGGCTGGTCGCTTCTATCGAAAGTCTGTTGAGTTTTATTCTCTTTGACCCGATTAGTCTTGGATGTTGTTACCTCGTTTTTCCTTTCGAGCGAAGGCTTGGTTGGTTTTTCCCTTTTTGTATTGAAGACTATCGAGTTTCCTGCAAGCGAGTGTTCGAATAGTGGAATTGAAGTAAGGCAATTAGTAAATGTTTTGAAAGGTATCCAGAGTTCGCCATTTAGGTTGATTGCTGGGGAAGAGATTTGCAATATTCGTTCGCTTCCTTGCCTTAAATCCCTTAAAATGAAGTAGATTGAGCCAGGGAAGAAAGAAAATTGGTAGTTTCCACATTGAACTGAAAAAATCTCTTGTTGGTTCTTGCCGTGCCTGCTTTGTGGTTGCGAGAAATTTGAAAGAGCAAAGTAGTCTTTCCCATTGAAAGTAGTAATTTTTAAAGTTTTTTGAAAGTTATCTATTTTTAAAGTTATTGTATTATTAATTTGTTGTGTGTAAAGGAATTGTGGAATTAAAAGCAAGAGCGAAAGCGAAAGACTTTTTAGAAGGTGGAGCGAGCAAGTTGCTCGCTCCGAATTTATGTTTAAGCCCCATCTTTTCATTGGTTATTAGGTTGTTTTTCAATCGAGAGTAGTTCAATTTCGAAGATTAGAGTTGCGTTAGGTGGAATGGTTGGCGGCGCACCTCTTTCACCCCAGCCAAGATGTGGTGGCAGAAATATTCGCCATTTAGAGCCTTCCTTCATATGAGTAAGTGCTTCTTGCCAACCGGGGACTTGTTGGCTTAACGGTAATGTAACAGGTTGCCGAGTGTAGGTATTGTCGAACTCTTTTCCATCGAGATAATAAGCCCTTAGGTGAATTTTAACCATATCCTCCATTTTGGGAATCCTACCAGTTCCTTCTTTTAGAACTGTATATTGTAACCCCGAGGAGGTTGTAACGACGCCGGGTTTATTTTTGTTCCCTTCGAGAAACTTCTTGCCTTCTTCTAAGTTTTTAGGGGCTTGTTCCATCAACTTTTGTTCTTGTTCTTTCATCCTTTTGTTTTGTTGTTCAATCATAACTGCTTGGAATTGCTTGCGGAAAGTATCCAATTCGACACTCGTTACAAAAGTCGAATCACCTTTGAAAGCATTCCGAAACCCAAGAATAAGATAATCCATATTAACTTTCAAAGAGTCGCGAACCATATTCCGACCAATATCGTAGCCAATAAGATAACTTACTTTGTCGTCGAATTCCTTTGGTTTAGGCAGATTGGTTTTGATTGTTTCACCTTGTTGGCAAGCAAGCAAAGTCAAACTAAGAATAAAAGAAAAAACTACTTTTCTCATTACAACACCATTAATTAAAAAAGCAAAATTACAATATTTTTATGTAAATTGATTGAAATATATTAACTTGCTATTTCACTTGGTGTTAGAACAAAGATTCTCTATGGTGGACGATTTTAAATTTCCAAGCGAGATAACTCCACTCGGCGAAAATCCAAATCGCTTTTTGGATACGCAGAGAAGTCCAACCACATCCCATAGACAAATTAATCTTCGATTGGGTGAAATTGTCAAGGGATTAATAATAGACGTTATTTCCCCTAAACAAGCAATAATTAGTCTTCCGAATGGTACATTTACTGCGGAAATACAAGGTAATTTTCGCCGGGGCGACGAGTTATTCTTTCGAGTCCATTCGCTCGAACCAGCGCTTGTCCTAAAAATTTACAGCGTTTTTGCAAAAACACAGAACGAAGAGCTGCCTACCCCCGAAATCCTTCGAATACTGGATTTACCGGTGAACAAAGTTTTTACCAAGGTTATCGATTATATGAAATCGCAAGGAAATGTTATTATTCGCGACGAGGCATTGCAATTTGTCAGTTTTATGGATACAATTTTACAGTCGAACCCCAAAATTGATTTAGACACATTGATAAGCTCGATTAGATTTGCTTTACTATTGAAAATCGAGCCAACGGAATTATTTTACGATATATACAGAAGTTTGAAGGCTTTACCTTCTTTGCTCGATTTTGCCTTATCTCGAACTGTTGATAATGCTGAATTGTTTCCGCGCGACATACGCGAAAGGCTTTTGCAACTACGAACTGCAATCTTTCGGGGTAGAGATTTCCCCTTGTCGGTAAGACTATTAAGCCCTAATTTTTATACCAACGAAGGCAATTTATTTAACATATTTTCAAAAATTTTTGCTAGTGGAGATTTCCTTTCGCTGCCTTCTAATTTAGGCATTCCTTTCAACGAAATTATGCAAGGTTATGAATCGTTACTTGTTGTAAATAGTTTGCTATTATCAAGTAATTTGAATTACTTGCTTTTTCTTTTCCCTTTCATTTATGCGGGGAATCACAGATTTGTTTATACCCGAACCCGTTTCCGTAAAACGAAATATGAAAAAAATCAAAAATTATTTGACTTCGACGACGAAGAACTTATTCGTCCGATAAAGGAAAGTATTGAAGAGAACTTGGATAATTTCTTTTCGGATGAGCGGAATTTTCGCGCAGTGGAAGAATATGCAGTTGGTTGTGGAAAACTCGCTCGAAAGTTGAGCGATAAAATTGTTGTTAAACTTATCGATAGTAAAGTTTTTTCGTTCAAATTGCTACCCCGTGAACCCAACTCGAACCAAAAGATTTCGGTTGTAATTTAACCCAATTTATTAAATTTGCTGATTGTGATTGTTCAATAATGATTGGAATATATGGCATATCCGATTTTTCTTTTCAATTCGTTGACCCGTAAGATTGAAAAATTTGAACCTTTAGAGGATAAATTGGTTCGTATGTATTCCTGTGGGCCAACTGTTTACAATTATGCTCACATTGGGAATATGCGTTCCTTCCTTTTTGCGGATTTGCTCCAGCGTGTGTTAAAGGTTGTTGGGGGCTACAAAGTTCGTTGGGTAATGAATATAACCAACATCGATGATAAAACAATACGAGATAGTGCTGTTGGAAGCGATGCTTGGTTACCAGAAATGGGGCGACAAACCAACAGCCCGATGGATAACCTTAAAAAGTTCACCGAGTATTACAGGAAAGCGTTTCTCGAAGACATAAAAAAATTAGGAATCAATCTTAAAGACTTTTACAAGATGCCAAAGGCTACGGAATATATCGTTCAAATGCAGGATTTGGTTCGGAAAATTGTCGAAAGGGGTTTCGGATATATCGCCAATGGTTCTGTTTATTTCGATATTAGTAAATGGCGACAGGTCGATATTTATGGGAAATTATACAGAATAGATTTCGATAAATTTAAAGAAGGCTCTCGTATAGATGCCGATAGCTACGAACGAGAAGAGGCAAGCGACTTTGCCCTTTGGAAATCGCGTAAACCCGGGGAACCTTACTGGGAATTTCGTCTCGATGGTATTAATTGCGATGGACGGCCAGGCTGGCATCTTGAATGCTCGGTGATGGAGCGCGAGATACTTGGTTTGCCGTTCGATATTCATACCGGCGGGGTCGATTTGAAGTTTCCCCACCACGAAGACGAAATCGCACAAAGCAAGGCCGGCTATGGGGTAGAACCAACTGCCTTTTGGTGCCATAACGAGTTCTTGCTTGTCGAAGGGAAAAAAATGAGCAAATCGTTAGGAAACTTTTTTACACTTCGAGATTTAATTGCTCGTGGAATTGACCCGCTCGATATCCGTTATCTGATGTTCTCCACTCACTATTCTACGCAATTGAACTTTACTTTCGATGGGCTCAATGCTGCTCGAAAGGCAAGGGCAAGAATACAAGATTATATCTACGATTTGTTCGAAATTTCGAACCCCAAACCATCGTTTGTAGATATTGAAGCCTTGAAGGACTCCATATTTACAGATTTAGGTTACGATTTGCAGGTTCCGAAAGCGTTGGCTACTTTGTTCGAGTTTATCAACGAGCATCCTGCGAATGAGTTTGGCAAAGAAAATGCGAATAATCTACTTAAACTATTCCGACAATTGAATAAGATTTTTGGGGTGTGGAAACTCACCCCACGCCCGAAAGAGTCAATCGAAATACCCGAAGAGGTAACTAAACTTGCCCGTGAAAGGTTCGAAGCGCGCAAAGCGAAAGACTTTGAAAAGGCAGACTTACTGAGAGAAAAAATAAATCAGCTTGGTTTTAATGTGCTCGACACAAAGGAAAGTTATATGCTTGAACCAAAGAAGAAGTAAGCAAAGGATTTGTTATTTTTGTTTTAAGTTTTAAATTATATATCGGTAAAGATGATGAAAGATGAGCAAGAGGATAAATGGAGGTGTTATATTATAAGTTGTATTCAAACAATGTGGGCTTTAAACAAATCAGAGATATATACGAATTTCAAGGCATACGCCATCGCCTTGGGGAGCAATAAGCAGTGTCGAAACGATTGATAGAAATCTTCGATGATGAAAAGACTGTAGAAAAAATCACAAAACGATTGCCTTATCTATTCCAACTCGCGGAATTAGAAAGTTCAAGGGCAGGCAAAACAGGGATGGAAGTCGGTTCACTTCGAGAAAAGATAATTGTAGCTTTGCTCATTTATAAATTCGGTGAAGCAAATGTAGAGACAGAAATTCCTATTACTGAGTCAGAAGTAGATGTGAAATTATTTGGTGAACCAGTATCAATTAAAACTATTACCGGAAAAGGTTTTGCTGGTGTTAAATTAATTTGGACTGTTGATGCTCAAAAGGGCAGAAGACTTTCATAAAACTTATTATCCCCGTTGTGATATTTTGCTTGTGCAAATCAACTGGAACGATATAGGAGGTTTTTATTACATCCCATTAGCAACTCAAAAACGGCTTTTTGATAAAATAGGCAGAGAAAGTTATATTAAACTTCCAAAACCCGGAACAAATCCAAGAGGTGTTGAAATTACTAAAGAGGCATTGTCGAGTTTAGTTGAGGATAGTATGGCCAGAAGAATCGTAGTAAATTGGCAAAAAACAAAGATTGAGTTTAATTCCTATAAAAGATGGGTTGATCTCTGGAGGGAGGACTAAATGGGAAACTATAAGAAAAAAGATGGGACGAAAACGAGTGCATTCGGCTCTCCTGGAAGAATCAATCACGATTCTACCCCTTTTTATACGAGCAGACTATATGAAGGGTTGCCCAAAGAAGAATTTGTAAAATATACGGAAAACCCAATTCTGTCTCAGTATCTGGATAAAGTTTTTTGTAAGTCAAGCGAAAAGATGGAAGAACTACCAGATAATAGCGTTCATCTAATGGTTACTTCGCCGCCATATAACGTAGGAAAGGAGTATGATGAGAACCTTACCTTAAATGAGTATAGGGTATTTTTAAAAAGAGTATTGAGTGAAGTTAAAAGAGTTCTTGTCCCCGGCGGAAGAGTGTGTATTAATATCGCCAATCTTGGAAGGAAACCGTACATTCCTCTCCATGCATTTATCGTTGAAGATATGCTTGATTTAGGATTTTTAATGCGAGGTGAAATCATTTGGAATAAAGCTTCAAGTGGTAGTCCTTCAACTGCATGGGGTAGCTGGCTTTCCGCTAAAAATCCGACATTAAGAGACATTCATGAATATATTTTGGTCTTTTCTAAAGGGATGTTCGCAAGGGAAAATCTCGGAAGAAAAAGCACAATTTCTAAAGAGGAGTTTTTGGAGTTTACTAAAAGTGTTTGGACATTTGCCGCAGAGCCAGCAGGAAAAGTTGGGCACCCGGCACCGTTCCCTGTTGAATTACCCTATAGGTTGATTCAACTTTACACCTTTGAGGGAGAAATTGTTCTGGACCCATTTATAGGAAGCGGACAAACAGCAATCGCAGCAATAAAAAGCAGACGGTACTATGTTGGATATGATATAAATGAGGAGTATGTAAAATTAGCAGAAAGGCGAACTAAAGAGTTTGTTCTAACTTTTTATGCTTCAAAGTTATTTGAATTTGAAGAAAAAAGGAATGATAAAGATGGCGGAACTTCCGACAACACAACATAAAAAGTTCACCTCGATAATCTCACAATTCCGCCAAAGGCGGAACTCCTTTTATGCTGGGAACAATAAGTTAGATTTTATTATATTTGTATGGCATGGAAGTCGATTTTTACAAAAAACTAATCTTGGGGGCACCAATCGGGTTTGCTCATCATAAAGTTATTTTAGATGAATCGGGACAGCCGAATAATTTTATTTACCTCGAAGTCAACCACGCATTTGAGCAAATTACAGGCTTAAGAGCCGAAATGCTGGTCGGACGTAAGTTCAGCGAAATTCGTCGAAGGGTCGAGCGAAAAAAATTAAATTTGCTCGATTTATATAGCGAAATTGCTCTTAATGGTGGTTGTAAAACTTTCGACTACTTTTCTGAATCTTCGCAGCAGTGGTCGAAAGCAGTTGTTTTTTCCAACGAAAAGTATTTTTTTACAATCTTTTTTATTGATATAACAGACGAAAAAAAACAATTAAGCGAATTAGCGAAAAGTTTAGAAAGTATTAGCCGATATAACGAGGAACTTCAGCAAGTTCATGAGGAAATGGCTTTTATGATGGAAATGCTCGACAATGTCGTAAACGAGAGAAACGACTTAATTGAGGAACTTTCGATAGTAAAAGAAAAACTGGATTTACTAAATCTTCAAAAAGATAAGGTATGTTCGATTATTGCCCACGACCTTCGAAGCCCTTTTTCTGGTTTACTTGGGATGTCGAAAATCCTTTACGAAAATCTTCAGAGTTTAACACAGGAGGAGGTTCAGGATTTTGTGAAAACATTGAAAGAATCAATAGAAAGCACATATAAATTGCTTGAGAATTTACTCGAGTGGTCAAGATTGCAGCGCGGGATGATACCCTTCAAGCCCGACTATTTCGATTTTGGTGAGTTAGTAGCAGTAGTAGTTGCCGTTCAAGCAATAAAAGCGAGAGAGAAAGAAATTGCTATTATCAATAATGTTCCCAACGATTTAGTAGTTTATGGGGACTATAATATGTTGGGTACGGTTTTGCGTAACCTTGTTTCTAATGCGATTAAATTCACACCGAGAGGTGGTAAAGTAGAAATTACTTCGAAAAATAATGGAGAGTTTATAGAAGTAAGTGTAAAAGATACTGGAATTGGAATTCCCGAGGAAATGATACTAGACCTTTTTCGAATAGGAGCAAAAACATCGCGTTCTGGAACGGAAGGTGAAGTAAGCTCGGGTTTTGGACTTATTCTATGCAAGGAACTGATTGATAAACATCTTGGTAAAATTTGGGTCGAAAGCCAAGTAGGAAAAGGAACTACGTTCTATTTCACTATTCCACAAAATAATGTGGCTAATGAAACGGAAAAATAGTAGTATTTTTTGGATATTTCCTAAAAAGATAGTAATTTGCTTTTCTTAATTTTACAGAAAGAAAAAATATATTAGGAGTTTCTGGAAGTGAAAATAACAGATAAGATTACGCGTTCTATCAAACAGGACGAGGTGCAACGGGACTGGTGGCTTATCGACGCCACGGGACAAACGCTTGGACGGCTAGCTAGCCAAATAGCCAAAATCCTTCGTGGTAAGCACAAACCAATTTTTACCCCCCATGTCGATACCGGCGACTTCGTTATCGTTATCAATGCCGATAAAATTAACATAGAAGGCAAACGCTACGAAATGAAAGAATATTTTCGCTATACGGGTTATCCCGGGGGTGCGGTTTTCGAAAAATTCAAAGATTTGGTATCGAAGAAGCCAGAATTTGTTATACAGCATGCTGTTTGGGGTATGCTTCCCAAGAACCGACTGGGACGGAAAATCATAAAAAAACTTAAAGTTTATCGGGGTAGCGAGCATCCTCATTCAGCACAAAAACCTAAATTGTTGTCTTTCAACTAGTAAAAATTTGTGGAGAAGAATAGATGAAAACTGTAACTGCAACTGGACGACGAAAAACAGCCGTAGCAAAGGTGTGGTTAATCCCAGGTTCGGGGCGAATAACGATTAACGGGCGTCCATTTGAAGAATATTTCCCAATCGAAAGTCAACGAGTCAAAATCCTTTGGCCATTCGAGGTAACGAAAACAATAGGGAAATTTGATGTTATTGCAAAAACGAATGGTGGTGGAATTAGCGGTCAAATGGGTGCAGTTCAATTGGGAATCGCTCGCTCTTTGGTTGAATATGAAGAATCGTTCAAATCTGTATTGAAAGATTTCGGTTTGCTGACCCGCGACCCTCGGATGGTTGAACGAAAGAAATATGGGCAAAAGAAAGCGCGCAAACGCTTCCAGTTTTCAAAACGATAATTTTTAAATTACCATGTTTCGGGATTGCTTGTGTGTGGCGCCATATTAATCGAGCGTTGAGCAAGCAAGATGAACGAAACAGATGTTTAACACAATTAGGAGTATTTAATGTCACATTCTGTAACAATTGAACAACTTCTCGAAGCAGGTGCTCATTTTGGGCATCTCACTCGTCGATGGAATCCTAAGATGGGGAAATTCATTTTTACCGAAAAGAACGGGATTCACATCATCGATTTACGAATAACCCAAATCCTTCTCGATTATGCTCGAAACGCCGCCTTCAACATTGCCTCGCAAGGGAAAAAAATTCTATTTGTTGGAACGAAACCACAGGCTAAAGAAACTATTCAAAACGAGGCACTTCGATGCGATACTTTTTATGTTTCTGAGCGCTGGCTCGGTGGGATGTTGACCAACTTTACAACGATTCGTCGTAGTATTAAACGACTAAAAACAATTACCAATTGGGAAACTGATGGTACTTTCGACAAAATGACTAAGAAAGAGCGCCTTCTTTTAGTTCGCGAACGTGAACGTCTTCGCAAGGTCTTCGGTGGCATCGAAGAAATGACATCTTTGCCAGGAGGATTGTTCATTGTAGATATTAAAAAGGAACACATTGCTGTGAAAGAAGCGCGGACTCTTGGGATTCCGGTCATTGCAATTTTGGATACTAATTGCGACCCCGAACTTGTTGACCATCCGATTCCAGCAAACGATGATTCAGCGATGACTATACAATTAATTACCAAGGTGATTGCCGATGCTGTCATCGAAGGAAGGCAAGTTTGGGAAGAAAAATCTCGTGAACCACTGTTAGAAGGCAAGGTTTTAGGAACAGAAGAAATCCCCGCGGGGATGTCGTCTGTTAAAACTAAAATCCGAAGGCGAAAGCCAAGAAAATCGGATGTAGGAGTGGGCACCGGTGGCATAAAGCCCAAAATTGAAAAATTGGATACCGAAGAAAGCGAAAGAAATGAATAAAATTCTTTAATTTAAAATGATAGGAACGTTCAAATGACTCAAATAACACCACAAATGGTAAAGGAACTCCGCGAGAAAACTGGTGCGGGGATGGGTGATTGCAAAAATGCGCTCGTCGAATCGAACGGCGATATGAAATTGGCAATAGAAATTCTTCGACGCAAAGGAGCCGCTTCGGCAGCAAAACGCGCCGAACGCGAGGCAAAAGAAGGAATAATCGCCATCGCTGTTGCTCCTAATCACAAAAAGGCTTCGATTGTCGAAATTAACTGCGAAACCGATTTCGTCGCTCGCAACGAAAATTTCGTTAACTATGCAAATATCGTTGTAAATGCTTTGCTCAACAACAATGTTGCTACTCTCGATGACTTAATGAATTGCAAATACGATGACGACACAATTCGAGGGATGCACAACGAAATTTTAGCAAAATTCCAAGAGAACATTCAAATCCGTCGTTTCGAAACCATCGAAACCGATGGCTACATTTCCGATTATGTCCATGCTGGAAGTAAATTGGGTGTACTTGTTGTGTTTGAGTTTGATAAACAGGTGGACAATTTTACCGACCAAGCCAAGCAGAATTTTCGCGATATCGCTATGCAAATTGCGGCTATGAACCCTATGTATATTGACCGCAATTCTATTAGCCCCGAAGTTATTCAGAAGGAATTGGCAATTTATACAGAACAAGCAATCAACGAGGGTAAGAAACCAGAAATTGCCGAACGTATTGCAAAAGGCAAACTCGAAAAATTCTTCCAAGAACAATGCCTTGTCGAGCAAACTTTTATTAAGGACGGAAATCTTTCGGTGAAAGATTATCTTGGAAATATCGAAAAATCGCTTGGAATTCAGATAAAAATTCAGCAATTTAGAAGATATTATCTGGGTGAAGTAGAATAATTTATGGGCATTGTTCCAAAATATAAGCGAATCCTGCTGAAGCTCAGTGGAGAAGCTTTAATGGGCGAAGGGGATTTTGGTATTGACCCCGTCGCCCTTAAATTTTTTGCCGAAGAAATTAATGCGGTTCACCAACTTGGTGTCGAAATTGGAATCGTAATCGGTGGAGGTAATATTTTTCGCGGGATACAAGCGGCAGCAAAAGGAATCGACAAAGTTTCGGGCGATTATATGGGAATGCTCGCTACTATCATTAATTGTCTTGCTTTCCAAAATGCACTCGAAGATTTAGGAATAGAAACCCGTCTGCAAACTGCAATTACAATGACCAGTGTTGCCGAGCCTTACATTCGCCGCAAAGCAATTCGCCATCTGGAAAAAGGCAGAATTGTGCTCTTCGGCGGTGGAACTGGGCTACCAAACTTTACAACCGACACGACTGCTGTCCTTCGCGCAATAGACATTGGAGCCAATGCCATTGTCAAAGGCACAAGGGTCGAAGGTGTTTTCGATTCCGACCCATTGAAGAACCCGGAAGCCAAACTTTTGAAACTTTTGACCTACAACGAGGCTATATCCCATAATCTTGCAATTATGGACCAAACTGCTTTCACATTGAGCCGTGAACATAATATCCCTATTATTGTTTTAAATATAAACAGAAAAGACAATCTCCTTCGCCTTATACAAGGGGAACCAATCGGCTCTCTTGTAACTAATTAGATTTAATATCCGATGACAATGGGAAATTGGATTTATTCTCAAAAGAATTTATTAAGTTGCTTGCTGGGAAGGAACGAAGAGGCTACAAATGTTTAAGATTAAGCGGATTTATTCGGAGCCGCTTGCCGACGATGGTTTTCGGGTTCTTATCGATAGGCTTTGGCCCAGAGGAATATCGAAGGACAAAGCCCATATTGATTTATGGCTAAAAGATATTGCACCAAGCGCACCTTTAAGAATTTGGTTCGGGCACAGACACGAGAATTGGGAAGAGTTTGTTGAATTGTATAGGAAAGAACTCGAAAACAATGAGGAAGGAATTAAATATTTGATGAGATTAGAAGAAGAGAAGGGGGTAGTTACCTTACTTTACGCAGCAAAGGACGAGCAGCATAATCACGCTCTCGTCCTTTTAGATTTTCTTAATAATTATAAGTGAACCGATTACTTTGCTAAAGCAACGCTACGGCGTTCACGGATAACGGTTACCTTTATTTGACCGGGATATTCCATCTCTTGCTCAATTTTTTTGGCAATTTCGTATGCAAGTTGGTCGGATGTAACGTCGTCAACTCGGTCGGGTTCGACAATAACTCGGACTTCGCGTCCCGCCTGTATAGCGAAAGTTTTTTGAACCCCCTCGAAACTTTGAGCAAGTGTTTCAAGTTTTTCGAGGCGTTTAATATAGTTTTCGAGCGATTCACGGCGTGCACCGGGGCGTGCTCCACTGATGCTATCGGCAGCTTGAACAAGGACAGCATAAGGAGTTTCCATTTCAATATCCTCGTGGTGGGCACCGATTGCATTTGCTACCGCCGGATTTTCCTTGTACTTTTTGGCAAGTTCGTATCCAATTAGTGCGTGGGGTCCTTCGGTGTTTTGGTCAACGCATTTACCAACATCGTGGAGTAAACCGGCACGTTTTGCAAGATGTGGGTCTAATCCCAGTTCAGCAGCCATAATGCCACAAAGGTAAGCAACTTCAATTGAATGATTCAAAAGATTTTGCCCGTAGCTCGAACGGTACTTCATCTTTCCTATTAAACGAACCAAATCGCGGTGCATATTGTGGATTCCAAGTTCGAGCACAGCATTTTCGCCAACTTTAACAATTTCTTCTTCGAGTTCGACTCGAACTTTTTCGACCACTTCTTCGATACGTGCAGGGTGAATTCGACCGTCAGCCATAAGCCGTTCGAGTGCAATTTTAGCAACTTCACGACGGAAGGGGTCGAAACCAGATATTACAACTGCCTCCGGGGTGTCATCGATAATTAAATCAACCCCAGTAGCAGACTCGAAGGAGCGTATATTTCTACCTTCACGGCCAATGATACGGCCCTTCATTTCGTCGCTTTCGAGTGTAACAACCGAAACTGTGCTCTCGATACTGTGGTCCGACGCTGTTCGTTGGATTGCTTCGATTATTATGTTGCGTGCTTCCTTTTGAGCGTTGATTTTTGCTTCATCTCGAACTTGTTTGATGTATTGGGCTGCTTCGGCTTTGGCTTCGCTAATAAGGCTTTCCATTAAGACTTTTTTGGCTTCATCTTGACTTAGTCCACTAATTTCTTCGAGTTTTCGGAGTTGCTCGATTCTAATTGCTTCAATCTCTTCGAATTTTTTCTTAATCAATGCTTCTTTTTGCCGTAATTCTTGTTCGGCAAATTCAATGGCTTTTTCCTTCTTGTCTATAAGGTTCAGTTTAGACTCGATGACTTCTTCGCGCGATTTGATCTGTTTTTCTATCGAGGCGATTTTTGCTTTTCTTTGTTGGTATTCGTTTTCAAATTCCTGTTTACGACGATGCCATTCCTCTTTGACTTCGAGTAGTTTTTCCTTTTTTAAATTATTTGCTTCTTTTTCGGCTTCTTTAATTATGCTCGCA
>CAZPSM010000002.1:52813-53720 GCA_964589125.1 uncultured Hyphomicrobiales bacterium
GATTTCTATGCGCTTAGCTTCGATAACGCTGTCAATTATGCTCGCAGCTCTTTCCGAAGCTTTTTCCTCTGCATCTTTTATTTTCGAAGAAAAAGATTTTTGAGTAATAAAATATGCCACCATAAAACCGAGTAGCAACCCAACTAAACTCCCAACGACAATCAACATTTCGTTCATTTTTTACCTCTTCTGTTACAATCATTACCCTAAACAAAATTTAGACTAAAAAAAATCTGAACTTCATTAAAAAAACAAAATTAATAAAAAAAACCGCATTATCGTCCCGTCGCTCGGTCGATATTGGAGACGTAAAGAACCCAAATCGACACAGTGGGTATCATCCTGACTATATTTTGCTTCCACCGGACCGCATGGGTCACCATTGTTCAATGGTCGAGGCCTGCAATTTATAGCCAGAGCCTGATTCCCTTTCTTCTTTACTAACGGTTCTTTCGCTCGCATAGGCAACGAGACTCTAATGCGGCTCCAGATATTCAAAGAACTTATCCCGTTGTATTATCAATAAGATACAAAGTAATTTTCTTGATTTCGTCGATAAAGTATTTTTCGTTGATTCGACTTTGTATCTCGCAAATCTTCAATTTTTCGGCTATGTTCAATGCCGCCATTGTGAATACCGTTTGCAACGACTCCTCCTTGTATTTTTCCAATGCATTCCCAAGTTGGTGGTCAACTTCTTGGGCAGCACGAATAACAATCGATTCATTGCTTCCTTTTAGCTTATATTCCGCACCTAATATTTTAACCTTAAAATTTCCCATCTTTCTACTTTTATACCAAAAGTAAATTAATAATTTTTTAAATAAAAAATTAAATTTTTTGTAAAATATTGTTCTTTATTAATTTTCAAATAACAGTATGGTTCGGCTATATGACAAATGGACTT
>CAZPSM010000002.1:53787-62557 GCA_964589125.1 uncultured Hyphomicrobiales bacterium
TATAAGCCGATTATTTTGTCTATAATCGAAGAGGTGGATTTCCCTTCGAGATAAGGAAAGATAACGACAGAGCCTCCATCTTTTGTTACAATATCGTAGCCGACGACCTCTTCGGCTCGGTAATCGCCTCCTTTGACAAGGAAGTCGGGTTTAACTATTTGTATTAATCTATAAGGGGTGTCCTCGTCGAAAATTACTACGTAATCAACTGGTTTCAATGCATCGAGTATTACTGCTCGGTCGCCTTCGGGTAATATTGGTCTTTGCTTACCTTTCAGATTTCGAACAGAGCGGTCGCTGTTCAACCCAACAATCAGAGTATTACCGAGACTTTTAGCCTTGCTTAGGTAATCAATGTGTCCAGAATGAATAATATCGAAGCAACCATTGGTGAATACAATTTTATTTCCTTTATTTCGAAGTTGCTTGCAAATTTGTTCTATTTCATCAAATGTTACTATCATAATTGTTGCTGAGCGCGATGGTTTTTTCTGATAGATTCAAGGAGTGAATCGACATTGATAGCAACGATACCGGGTTCTTCACAAACAACTCCAGCGGCAAAGTTTGCGATTGTTGCAGCTTCTTTGAAGTTTGCGCCAGCGACATAAGTTGCGGAAAAAGTAGCTATTGTGGTATCACCAGCCCCAGAGACATCGGCAACTTTGCGAGCGCGAGTTGGAACGTGGGAAACTTCCCCATTTTGCTCAAATAGCATCATTCCATCGGCACCAAGAGTGAGAAGAACCCCAGAAGCCATTAAGCGTTCAAGTAGCAATCGCCCCGATTCAACTATGTGGTCGAAATTCCTAAACTTTATACCTAACGATTGTTGTGCTTCCTTTCGGTTGGGTTTAAAAACAGTAACTCCTCTGTACTCGAAGAAATTTTCGACTTTTGGGTCAACAAAGGTTGGAATCTGCTTACTTTTTGCAAACTCAATTATTTTGTGAATTAAATCTTTAGTCAATGTTCCCTTATTGTAATCTTCGAAAATAATTGCATCGATATTATTTTGAGATTCGAGGCTTTGGAAAATAAAGTTCTTCGCTTCTTCGGAAATTGCTTCACGCACCTCGCGGTCGACACGGACTACATGTTGATTACTTGCAATAATGCGGGTTTTTACTGTTGTTGGTCGATCTGGATGAACGTAGACTCCCGAGATATCAATCCCAGAGTTACTGGCAATTTCAAGAAAAATTTTGCCAGAATTGTCATCGCCAACGACTCCGCAAAGCAAAGGTGTAATACCCAATGCTTTCAAGTTATTCGCAACGTTCGAGGCTCCGCCAAGATGAGAAGTTTCGCTTTCGAGGTCAACAACTGGAACAGGTGCTTCTGGGGAGATACGATTGACCACTCCCCAAAAAAATCTGTCGAGCATTACATCGCCAACAACAGCAATCCGTTTACCTTTGCAATTGTCAATTATTGCTTTCGCTTGTTCAACAGTAATATCGAGCATTGCAAAAATCCAAAAAAACAAAATTACGAAAAATCTTAATGTTTGTGGATTGCTATCGATGGAGTTGGAAACTGAGCATTGTTCGTGGTAGAGAAGGATAAGTTAATTCAATAGGAAAAAACAATATAATTCTGATAACGAATTGATAGAATTTTTTTTATTTTTGTAAGCAACAAGATAAAAAAGGTGTGATATGAAAAGAAAATTAGGTCCAATTTTGTTCTTTTTGATTTCTGCATTGTTATTACCGCTTACGAGTATAGCCCAAAACTATTGGGCAAGAACCTATGGTGGAACCAGCGAAGACTCGCCTTGGAAAATTGTAAATACCCCAAATTTAGGATTCGCAATTGAAGGGCGGACAAGGTCCTTCGGGAATAGCTCTGAAGATTTCCTTTTCTTTACCGCCGATTCCAACGGCACCCCACTTTTGCAAAAAGTTTTTCGGGCAAATAATCTCGACGAACCTTATGCAATGATTCGCACAAGCGATGGTGGATACTTAATCGCTGGCAATAGTAGCTCGTTTGGAGAAGGAAGCAAAGACATCCTGTTCCTAAAATTAAATTCTAGCGGGGGAATTGAATGGCAAAAGACCATCGGTGGTTACTACGATGACGCTGTTCTTTCCGTTATCCAAACCTCCGACGGCAGTTATGTCACTGCTGGTTGGTCATTTTCGGTAGGTGCCGGAGGCACCGATGCATGGATTCTGAAAATTACTCCCGATGGTACCATTCAATGGCAAAAGGCTTATGGAGACAAGGGATATGATTTCGCCTATTCAGTTACCGAAACCACCGACGGCGGCATAGTGTTTGTAGGCCAATTGGATGTAGTTTCGGGTGGCGACAACGATGTTTGGGTAGTAAAACTTGACGACTCGGGGAATATTGTTTGGCAAAAGACTTATGGGGGGGCGAAAGATGAATCGGGAAGAGCAGTGTTGGAAAATCTTGATGGAACGCTTATCGTTGGGGCTTGGTCAAAATCATTTGGTAATGGTTCATCGGACTTCTGGCTGTTGAAATTAAATTCCGATGGCTCGGTAATTTGGCAAAAAGTGTATCTAGCAAATGGCGAGGATAATTTTTTTGCTATTGAGCGAACAAAAAACGATGGTTACATCCTTGTTGGTGGTTCAAATTCTATCGGCAGTTCCGACTACGATTTCCTCGTTCTGCGAGTCGACGGAGATGGCTCGATTCTATGAAAAAAAGCCTATGGTGGAAACGAAACCGACCAGGCAAGCTCAGTTGCTGCATCCGACGGTGGTGGCTTCTTCGTTGCAGGCTGGAGCTTTTCTTTTAGCACATCTTCCGATATTCTTGTCCTTAAAATCGATGAGGATGGAAATTTGCCGAGCGGGCTGGTCCAAGTACGTAATATTGATATCGATACCTTGACAACCAATGTTGAACCAAAAGACCAAACCGGGGTTGCTTCGAATACCGATAAGATATTCCACGATGCACAACTCGAAGATTCAGACATTTCGTTGACCGTTAAAACCTTGAATACACTCGGCGTCGAAGATGAAGTTCCCCGGAATTTTCGTCGCATACAAATGTTATTCAACTTTTTGGGTAGCTCAGTTCCACCAACTCTTTCGGTTGACCTTACCTATGCGGGTAGCGTAACTATCAAAGTTTACGATATATTGGGGGAAGAAATTTTAAGTGTTTTCGATGGGTTTTTGAATGCTGGCAATCACATCTTCGAACCTAATTTGTCGACTTACCCAATTGGTTTGTATTTTGTAGTTATTAACTATAAGCCATTTTAGGCTACTTTTTTAGACTACCTTTGTCCGAAGTATCGTAGTTGCCAACACTACCTCTACAAGGTAATGATGATTTAATGAATTGACCAATCTCTTTCGGAAAGTACTTAGTTGCCGAAAAGATTTGCTTTTTTACCTAAAATAGTTGCGATACAATTGCGATGAATCGAGTTCCATTCTCTTCTCTTTTTTCTTGTATGTAATTCTTCACTCTTCTTTGATAACCTTATATAATTTATTAAATTTGAATTTTTTAAATATAATAAATTTATGGATTGGCATTCTATTCCTGTTGAAAAAGTATTAAAACACTTCGATGTTAATCCTTCGATAGGACTTAGTAATAGTCAAGTAGAAGAATATAGAACTAAATATGGCAGTAATAAATTAATTGCCAAGAAAGCGAAGTCCAATTGGGTTCTTTTACTCGAACAGTTCAATAATCCTGTTATAATTATTTTAATCATAGCGGCAATTCTCAATGCTTTTATATCCGATTTAAAAGATTCATTGGTGATTGCAGTAGTTGTCGTGTTAAACACTTTTATTGGTTTCGTGCAGGAACGAAAAGCCTCCGATGCGTTGAAATCATTGCAAAAGATGGCTGCACCACAAGCCCGAGTCATCCGGAGCGGTATTCAGCAGTTTATTCCAACCAGCGATGTAGTTTGTGGTGATATTATTGTTCTCGAAAGCGGTGTTCGAGTCCCAGCCGATGCCCGCTTAATTGAATCGAATAACCTAATTGTCGATGAGTCTATGCTTACCGGTGAATCGTTCGGCATTGAAAAGAAGCCAAATGTTCGGATACCTGTTAACGCTCCGCTTGCCGACCGTATCACAATGGTTTACAGTGGAAGTATAATACAAAAAGGACGTGGCATTGCTGTTGTAACAAAGGTTGGCTCCGAAACAGAATTCGGGAAAATCGCCGAAAAAGTGGCGGAAGCAAAAGAATCGGCTTCACCACTTCAAATCCAAATTGAAAAATTCAGTAAAGGATTGAGTATTGCAATAGTAAGTATAATTCTAGTGATATTTCTTATTGGCTATTTACGGGGGAACGACCTTGTAATAATGTTCCTAACATCTGTTGGTTTAGCGGTATCGGCAATCCCCGAAGGGCTTCCGGTTGCAGTTACAATTACTCTTTCCATTGGATTGTCGCAAATGGCTAAACACAAAGCCATTGTGAAAAAGTTAGCCGCGGTTGAAACGCTTGGAAGCACAAACATCATTTGTACCGATAAAACAGGAACTTTGACCAAGAATGAAATGGCAGTAACTCGCTATATTGTTGGCAACGAAACTTATATTGTGACTGGTTCAGGTTACCACAAGGACGGAGCTGTTATTAACCCGACAACGCAAGAAAGTGTTCGATTCGATTCGAGCGAGGCTTTGAAAATTGCTACATTAATTTCTGCGCTATGCACTGAAAGTTCTATTGAACCGAACGACGATGTTTGGAAAATCACAGGCGACCCAACCGAAGCCGCCCTAATGATAGCATCCCGCAAACTTGGATTCGAACCAAATTCTTTGGAAGTTTACGTCGATATCCCCTTTGAGTCAGAACATCAATTTATGGGTGTAAGAACTACTTACGAAGGCAAGCAATACATACTAATCAAAGGAGCGCCGGAAAAAGTTCTCGAAAGGTGCTCTCGCCAACTATCATCCGATGGCAATCTTGTTGAACTTAATCCGCACCTAATCAATGAACAAATTACGCTTTTATCCAGTGAAGGATTGAGAATACTTGCCCTTGCTTTTTCGACAGAGATACAAAAAGACTACGTCGAAATCAATGATGTAAAAGATTTCATCTTTGTCGGGTTTGCCGGAATCGAGGATGCAATTCGCCCCGAGGCAAAAGTCGCTGTCAATGATTGCCATAGTGCCGGTATCAAAGTAGTTATGATTACCGGCGACCATATAAAAACAGCCCAAAATGTTGCAATGAAAGTAGGTATTACTCCACCGGGTAAAGTTCCAGTTGCAATAATTGGCCATGAACTCGAAAAAATGAGCGATGAAGAACTTTTCCAGAATGTTCAAGATATAGACGTTTATGCCCGTGTTGTTCCCGAACACAAGTTCCGTATTGTAAAGCAACTTCAGGCACACAACAATATTGTTGCTATGACGGGCGACGGCGTCAACGACGCACCAGCACTTAAGCAAGCCGACATCGGAGTTGCAATGGGAAGTGGAACTGACGTTGCACGCGAAGCGGCGCATATGGTTCTGCTCGACGATAATTTTGCTACAATTGTTCAAGCGGTTCGACGCGGCAGAATTATTCTGAACAATCTACGACACATACTTCTTTATATACTATCGACAAGTGCTGGTGGTTTGCTAACGATTGCAACTTCGGTGTTTATTGGTATGCCTTTACCTTTACTTCCAGCACAACTATTGTGGGTAAATTTAGTAACCGATGGAACATCGACCTTCCCGCTTGCTTTCGAAAAAGAACATGGTAATGTAATGGCTTTTAAACCCCGCCGAAAAGACGAACCGTTGGTGTCGAAAGATATGATTTTTAGAATTATTCTTTCGGCTATAGTTATGGCAATTGGAACTCTCGCAGTTTTCTACTTTTACCTCGGGAAAACATTTGAACCATCGAGTGAAGTTTTGGATAAAGCAAGAACAGTTGCGTTTTGTTCGTTAGCCTTCTTCCAGATTTGGAACGTTCAAAATTCTCGTTCTATTTATCGTTCTTTATTCTTTAATCTCCCTTACAGTAACACAGATAAACTTGAGAAAATTACCCTTTCGAAGAATCTTATTCTTTTTGGAGTGATGGTCTTGGCTTTATTGCTGCAAGTTGCGGCAGTAAGCCTTCCATTTATGAATATTGTGATGGACACGGTCCCTCTGAATTTTTGGGATTGGTTAATAGTTCTGGCAACCACTTTCAGTATCATAATTACAGTGGAAATCCACAAGGCTATAATGGCAATAATTAATAAAAGAAAAAGAGAAAGAGCTGATTAAAGGGCATAATAGATGAGAACCTTGTTCAAAATCGCCCTACGTTATGTTTTTAGCTTTCGTTCGTTCCATTTCATAACCTTTATTTCTATCCTTTCGGGAATTGGCATTGCTATCGGCGTTGCAGCTTTAATCATCGTTACTTCACTTTTTAATGGGTTCCGGGAATTCGCTCAGAAAGAAATCATTGGACTTGACCCCCATCTTCGCATCTTACCCAATCGAGCTCAGTTCATCGATATTAATTCTGCTCGACTTGATTCGCTTTCACAAGCTTACAGATTTCAATACTTCCCTTTCATTGAATCGAAAATTATTTTAAGTGGGAGCGAAGGTTTCCGTGTTGCTGTTCTCTTTGGAATCGAGGATGCAAAGTTTGCCACACATCCTATTCAAAATAAAGTGATTCCCGGTTCCAACTTCTCTCAATTTTCAAACGACTCGGCAGTCGGTGCTTTACTTGGAATAACCCTTGCCGATTTGGATTTGAAATTTCACCGCAATGCTTTGGAATTTATAACACTCGAGGATTTCGAAAAATCCGCGATTGCTTTTTCTTTACCCGCAAAACACACTGTACCTATCGCGGGCATCTTCCAAACCAATAATACCGAATACGATAATAACTTTGTTTTTGTAAACTACTCCACGGCATCTTCCATTTTGCACACTAAGCCAAATTATTTCTCGGGAATAGATATAAGGCTCGACGACGTTTCGAGAACGGAAGATTTGAAAGGTGTGCTTCAAAAAATTTTTCAGAAGGAACGCATTTTGACCTGGTATGATTTGAACAAAAGTATCCTCAATGCAATGCAATTCGAACGAATAGCAGTATTTATAATACTTAGTTTAATTATTGCTATTGCTGTCTTTAATGTTTTTGCGTCTTTGGTAATGACTGTTTTAGAAAAAAAGCCAGATGTTGCTTCTCTTATGGCAATTGGGGCTACAAAGAAACAAATCAGAAATATTTTTATACTTCAAGGGGCAATCGTCGGGTCAATAAGCACATTGTTAGGTTTACTTTTAGGTTTGGGGTTGACTATTGGGCAAATGAAATTCGAATGGGTGAAACTCAATACACAAAAGTATATTATCTCGGCTCTTCCAATGGAAATTGAGCCTCTGACCGTTTTAGCCATAATTTTAGTTGCACTGTTTCTTTCGTTTGTTGCTACAATATATCCGGCAAGAAAAGCGTCGGAAGTAAATGTAGCCGAAACAATATTTAGAGAATGAGGAAACTGTTTGCAACAATATTGATAGCAATTCTACTTTCGATTCAAAACGTCGAAAATCAGTTTTCTTTTAAATCTCCACCGCCTATCATTTTGCGTTTCGATTCTCCCTTGCGATTGAATCCTATCCCGACGCTTACCCAAATAAACGAATTAGCCTATCCCGAACCTTTATCCATTTTATGACGTAGAGACGCCATGCATGGCGTCTCTACGATTGTACCGTTGTTTGTGCATATTTGTAGAGACGCAATGCATTGCGTCTCTACGGGTGTATTGTTGTTTGTGCATATTTGTAGAGACGCAATGCATTGCGTCTCTACGGATTTTTGTTAAATCATATAACCGATATACCAATTGGGAGATTGTATGATTACATTTTTTTGTATCGGATTCATTAATTTTATTATTTAATCGTTGTCAATAAAATTTTCATCGTTTTCCCAATTTAAAGGATTATTGATAATATAATCTCTTATCTGATTCAATTCTTTGTCGTCTCGGATAATATGTTCGTAGAATCGTGATTGCCAAATAGATTGACCTTGTAAATTATTTAGAATATTTATTTGTTTTGTGCATGATGATTTAAAACCCCGAATAATGGATGCCAAATTTTTTGATTGTGGACCAAATTGATTCGTAGAGACGCCATGCATGGAGACGCCATGCATGGCGTCTCTACGATTGTATTGTTGTTTGTGCGTATTTGTAGAGACGCAATGCATTGCGTCTCTACGGGTGTTGAATTCATTTTCGCCGACAAATATAATGCCGTGGAAATGATTTGGCATTACAATGAAAACATCGAGAATTAAATTCATATCCTTTCGAATTGCGGGTGTTTTTAACCATTCATTTTCCACAATTTTCCCGTAATCGTTTAGAATCATTTTTCCATTTTTTATTTCACCAAAAAGATGTGCTCTATTTTTGGTGCATATTGTAACAAAATAGGCGCCTGCTTGCGAATAATCATATCCAGACAATCGGATTGTTTCTATGCGATATTTGTTTTGATATTTTGCCATTATATTTCGTTGTTTATTTCTATCGTAGAGACGCAATGCATTGCGTATTGACGGTTGTGTTGTTGTTTATGCGTATTCGTAGAGACGCAATGCATTGCGTATTGACGGTTGTGTTGTTGTTTGTGCATATTTGTAGAGACGCAATGCATTGCGTATTGACGGTTGTGTTGTTGTTTGTGCATATTTGTAGAGACGCAATGCATTGCGTATTGACGGTTGTGTTGTTGTTTGTGCATATTTG
>CAZPSM010000003.1:0-40394 GCA_964589125.1 uncultured Hyphomicrobiales bacterium
ATGAAAATGGAAACTTGAGGTATCCATTCATTGCATCTATGCAAGATGAATATCGACCAGATAAGTATGGAAATTACTATCATCCAATAGGCTATCCATTGTTCCTCGAAGCACAAGCAAATTACGAAGGTTTAGCAGAACGTTCGAACCACGACCCAAGGCTACTTAATGAAACAGTATTCTTTGTTATCAATGAATCAACTGGAGATTATATCCGAGTTGCCTTGAAACAAGTTGATGAAAATGCTCCATACCGGGAGATTTTCCGAGCCCGCGTCGATTTGGTTCCCGACTCTACCAACCGAAATCCTTTCACGGTTCTTAGAAGAACAGAAGAAGGATTGTATAATCTTGGAACGGGTGCTTATTTATTACAACAGCTACGGTGGAATGCAGAGAAAGAAGACCGTGGTTCGCTTCCCGGAAGACGATATAATGCATCTACGACTTCATTCGGTCGAGTTCCAAACCTCTTCTCGAATCGTCCGGGTATGCCACCTTCGAACTCTGGAAACCAGACCTTCTATGCTGGTGAACGTTATCGTTCGCTTCCAGTCGATACTGGCGATGTAGTTCGTATCGTTTCGCGAACGGTTCTGTGGAAAGAGGGGCCTGTTTCTGCTTACGATGGCGGTATTGCCTTCAAAATTGTCGGTTCAACGGAACCACCTGTCTTTACTGGCAATATTGTCAAGTTGCAAACGGATACGGTAGTGAAAATAGTTCCTTCCGAGTTCCCGAGTCGTGCAGGTAAAGCAGATACGCTGAAATTAGTTGAGTTCTTGCATACTGTATTCTTAACCGAAGATAGAGAATATCCTGCATATCCTGGAACTTATACTGGATTGTTACCGGAAGAAGGACAAGGACGCGATAGTATTTTGTCCGTTACTGCAATGGATACGAACAAATACTTTGACCCACGCTCTTTCTTACTTCCAAATGAATATAGCCGTTTAACATATCATTGGAGCGTTGACCCATATTCTGCTGTTGCTCGATGGCTATTGGTCGATACAATCCCAGCGGGTGACCAAACGGTAATCAATCCAAAAGATAATGCACTTGGCTACTTAGTATTTCGCGGACGCCCGATTAACCCATACGTTGTTCCCGGTGGTGAATTGGTTACAGTTCGAGCGGAAAACTACCCGCCAACAGCAAGAACAATCGATTCGCTCAAAGCAATTGGAGCGCCGCAAGATACAATAGATAAGTTTATTTACACGTTTGCACCATACTTAAATGCGTACAAGTATGATGTCGAAAATGCTCGCTTTTTACAGCAGGATACCATTTTGAATGGAGGTCGCTATTACACCGAATATTCGTTCAAGATATTCGTTGTCGATAGTGTGCCTCGCTTTATGGATTGGGTATCGACACCCGAAGAGGCGGAAAATCAAGCCGAAACAATATACAAGAGAATCGATAGAGCCGGTACAAATGTTGTTCCTTACGTTATCTATAAACCATCGGTTTATACTTGTGGAATGACAAGCGATGGTAAACTGAAAGCAAACTTGACAAACAAGTTGCGATTCCAGGTTGACTTCAATACAGACGACGAGTTAGAAGACCAAGCTGCTGTCACTCTTAATCCAAAAGGTTGGGACTTCCGATTTGGAAAGACTGCTTATGGGTTTATGAATATTGCTATCCGAAATCGTGATTGGTGGAACTCTCCGGGCGATACCACTGTTATCGATACTACAACTTACGACAAAGATTTTGATGGACAAAAAGACGAACCTGTTATTACTCAAACTCGACCTGCTTGGATGGGTAACCAATTCTTGATGAAGTATAGAAGCGAAACAGATACAGACCCATTCGGTGTTGACCTAACAAGTAAAGGTCAAATCAATATTCGAATTGATTCTTCCGTTGCATGGAATATGCTTAAACCAAGCGCACAAATCCGATATAATCAATCGTTGAATACCGATACCATGTTTACTATAATTGTTAACGATGGACATGGCGGTATCAACTTTATGCAGATGCCGGTGTTTGTGAACGTTGCCCCGATTATTATTACGAGCTCGTTACCACCTGCAAAAGAAGATATTGATTACAATCCACAATTGATTGATTCGAGTAGAGCAATCAAAGTTTACGACCCGAATTTTGGTCAAGACCACTGGTTCGAACTTATTTATCCGAATTATCCTGATGACCAAATTCTACGCGACCCATGCTTCCCCGAAGCAGGAGCATTTGACCTTACTGGATTGAAAACGACACCAGAATGGCTTAAGATTAATGCAGTCAGCGGCTTGCTTTACGGTAAGCCCGGCATTAAGGATGCCCCGAGAACAGAACAAGTTGTTGTTGCTGTGTGGGATATGGTCGATGGTGAAAAGCAGCTTTCGGCAATAAAGATCTTGACTCTGTTCGTTGATTCGACGAATCATAGACCAAGACTTACGTCTGCGCCGAAAGTTATTTGTGTTGACCGCGGTAAACCTTATAGCGATACATTGCTTGTTTGGGATTACGATTTGAAGCGCGGTAGGCAACCAGGCGACCCGACCGAAGAACTTACCTTGCGAGTCATTTCGCCCCCGGGCTTTATACTTGAGCCGTCGGTTATTCGAGGAATTTTAGCGAACGACACAGTAAAGGTCATAATTAAAACGAATAGCTTTGATGCACCAACCGACCCAGATGGGAAGGTTACTATTCGAGTTGAAGTCGCCGATGCGAGCGGTGCACGCGATACATTGGTATATCGTTTGAAGATTTCCGATCCAACCGATTTCGTATGTAATTTGCTTGTTGAAAATACTTTCCCGGGCAATACGCCAGGTTCGAAGACGAGTGCTTGGCAAGAACTCCAGTTTGGGACAGCTCCAAGAGATGCAACAACGGGAGATGGTTTGGATGGAGAACCAGTTGGAACGCTCGACGAGAAATTCTGTGAGTATGAGTTGCCATCTATTCCTCCGGCTGATATATTCGATGCTCGATGGACGATTCCATTAACTAATGGAACTACACGCAATATCTTCCCGAGAGCCAAGAATACACCCGATTTCCGAGTTTACAAAGGGCGCTTCCAAGCCGGCGGTGAAGTTGGGAATACTTCGACCTACTATCCAGTGGTAATCTCCTGGCGAAAAGATGAAATTCCCGATAAGACCGATGCTACACGTAATCCGACTGGTGCCCAGTGGTTTATCCGAGATGATAAATCGAATGGGAATGTGTTCAACTACAATATGAAGACCGGCGAAGGCTACCCATTGGATGGCGATATAAAACTTATCGACGATGGTTCATACTGGCGCATCCAGATTAACCGAAGCAATGTCGAAGGTTTTCTTATCGTTCACGACTGGGTGAGCAGTGCTGAGCCTGTTCCCGGATTAGTTATGGGTATTAGCCAAGTTAACCCGAACCCAGTAACGACAACAGCCACGATTACGTTTGGTCTTTCCGAATCGGGCAACATCCGAATTGAAGTAGTCGATGCACTTGGTAATGTTGTTGCTACGGTTGCAAGTGGATTCTTCAACGAAGGACTGAACAGTGTAGTCTGGGACGTTGAGCGCTCAATTTCCAGCGGAGTTTACTTCTTGCGATTAACTACTGGTTCGAATACATATAGTTATCCAGTAAATGTTGTGAAATAATAAGATAGCGGACTCGCCCCCTTGGGGCGGGTCCGATTGATGAAAAATGGAAAGAAATTGTTATATAATATATTAGGAGTAGAAAATGAAAAAAATCTTCGAACTAACAGTAGGGATAGCAGCAATAGTAATTTTAGTGTTGTCCTTACAGAGCACAGCGAAAGCTCAAGTGTACGGGGATTTCGACACAATTCGAATCGTTGAAGCTAATTTCCAAATGCTCGACGATGGTATCGAGATTCCATCTATAGCATTTGGTTTACCGCCAACATGGCTCCAAGACCTCGACGATGGCTATTCATATCCAAATGGGATTGATATTGGTTTCCCATTTGAATTCGGAGGAGAGGTTTTTACTCGTTTGTGGGTATGTGTGAATGGTTTTGTAACGTTTTCACCACCGCCACAAACACCTGCGAAAGACCCCACAGCCTTATTCAGCGACAACTCTTCTTATCCAAGGAATGTTTTGGCACCTTTCTGGGGTGACCATGTGTATCGATTGGATGTCGAACGGTACAACGGATACAAACCAACGAAAGTCTATTACAAATCCGACCCCGACAATGGTGTGTTCATTGTTGAATGGCGCTACTTGAATATTAACGACGCGAGCATTAAGTCAAGCATTGCCACATTCCAACTTCGGTTGTACAAATCGCAAGACCCTTATAGTGCCCAAGGTAATATCGAATTTGCATATGGGCAAATTGGAGGGAATGAATACACCAACGATACAAGAGTAATTACAAGAAATGCTTCGGTTGGCATAAAAGGTGAATTCTCTCCTGCTGATTTCTTGAACGGGCTTGAATATGGCAAAAGCACACAGATTGCCCGAACTAGCACAAGATTGACAAACGAATGGACTCCTTCGGGTGGGACAAACTATCGAATACTCTTCACAGCCTTTGCTCGGTATAATGTCGAGGAATTTTGGGGAGATGGCGACGTTGACATATCGAAGGGCTACCTTCGAAAGCATTATAATATGCCACAGAGCCGATATGTTACGGTCAACGACGCTAGATTAATTATGAAGAGTATTGCAACTAATGTTCCTTTGGATAGTATCCGCCGTCGAGCTGCCTATCACGGGGATGTTAATCACAACGGACGTTACTATTACGACCAATATGGGGTACGCAAAGAAGTTAAATGGAGAACTAAATATTATGGCGATAGTTTGCCAGCGGAAGTGGGTTCATTGAAGCAAATCTTTTATCAAGTAACTGCGTATGACGCAGCATTAATTCTACACTATATTTCTGGTAGGCTTCCACAATTACCTTGGCTATACGACACAATACCGCAATACGGCAAGATTGGAGCAGTCGAAGTAGCCGATAATATCCAATTTGGTAAACCCGAATTGGTCAATGGAAGCTTCAAAGTCCCAGTTTATTTAAATGGCGATGTAAATGGTCCCGTATCGATAGTTATGGATTTGAACAATGAAGTCAGCGTCTCGGGCGTGAATGATGAGTTAGAATGGACAGCGTTTAAGAACCGTGTTGTAGTTGTAGGAAGTGGCAAGTTTTCAACAGAATCTCCGTTGTTCTATCTTGAAGTTGGTAAGAACAATCCGGTTTTAGTTGCCGAAAAAGTTGTTTTCAACGATGAAGAAAAGAATAAGTCTGCCGTTATTCTTTCGGTCGTAGATGCTTCGGGCGTTTATGCGATTAGTTTGAGCCAGAACCCCGTTGTAAATGAAAATGCAAGAATTAATTTGACGATTGGCGGTGCAGGCAGTTATGTTGTTGAAATATTCGATGCCACCGGCAATGTTGTCAAGCGTTTTGAATCTATTTCGAGCGAAAACGCTAACGAACTTTCGTTGAATTGGAATTTAACTGATAATAATGGAAATATTTTGCCGAATGGAGTATATTTTGTTAGAATGAGTGGCAATAGCACGAGTGTTGTGGAAAAACTTATTATCAGTAGGTAAGATTGCGTTCCTTGCCTGGCTAACGTTTGCTGTTAGCCAGGCGGGGCTTTCGCAACGCAAAATTGATTGTGCTCTTTCAATATATGGTTCTTTGAAAATTGATGTGTGCGGGAACGAAAATCAAAAGGAATTTGTTCTCGTAATGGATATAGGAAAAGTTAATCCGGAGGATTCACTTTTTGGATTCAATTTCGAGATTAATTATGAGCCAGAAAAAGTTACTATTACGGACCCATTGTATATTAATACTTTAAGTGAGTATTTGAGTGATAAACAGGTTATAGTTGATTCTAAGAATGGAAAAGTTAGGGGTTATGCGGTTACTATGGGGTTCACCCCGGTTTATGGGCAAAAGCCGCTGATTGCTTTCTTTGGAAAATGGCTACTACCTTGTCCCGATAGTGCCAGTTTTAGTGTTTCATACGTTGAGTTTACAGATGAATTTAAAGGTATTGTCGAAAATTATAAACCAGCAATCCTATATGGCGAAGTTGCCTCGAAGCCGGAAAGGATTTTTACCACACAGTTTGCTGTTGATTCAATTGTAAATGAACTAAATTTTTCATTCGATATTAATATTAAAATACCTGCTAATTCGCGATTGAAAAATTTTGAACTAGATTTAAGGAGAAACGACGGAAATATTACTCTCGATTCGGTGTATTCTGTAACTAATGGAGTCGAGGTTCTGTTGTTAGAAACAACTGAAAATGGTTACAAAATACACTGCAATGTAATAAATGATAATGGGAGTGATCAAGTGTTGAAGGTATTTGGGAAAATTGATGAAACGGATGTGTTGGATACTTTGTATGTTGAACCGGTATTCGATGAAGAGTGCAAATGTATTACGGGAAGTTCAACAGACGAAGTATTAATTAAATATACAAAAATTGGATACGTTTTTGAGAACAAGGACAAAAATGAAAATATTAATATAGATGATGTTGTTGCAGTTTACTTAATAGATTTAATAGGAAAGATTACAAAATTGGAAAGGGATGTTCTGCAAAATATGGAGAACTTATTAAACGAGGAACCAAATGGTATTTATTTTGTGGTCATCGAGACAAATAACAAAGTATATTATAGGAAAATGATAAAAATTAATTATTAATCGTTCACAATTTAGGAGGTTTTATGTTTAACCAAACGTTTTACAAAGGATTTTCGAAACTTCTATTAGGGCTTTTGGTAGCTCTAATGGGAGTTGGTTTCGCTGTACAAGATTCTCTTGCAGTAGAGGTGCCTACCATTCCTCGGCTGTCGCTTATGGGTGCCGATGATGGGTGGGATGCCAGTTGGTATCCCGATGGCCGTATTTGGATTCCACCATCGACAGACCCCAACCAGGCTCGCGAGTTCTTAGTTCCTGTTTTCATTGAGAACGGGTGGTACACTCGTGAAGAAACAAAAGATGCTTTCCCCGCAGACCCAATTAAGAGTTTTCAATTCAAAGTGTTGTATGACTCTTCTGCAATACGTGCGGTTGGTGTTCAAACATTTGGGCGTCGTGAACTGAATTATTTTGCCGACGATAAGTATAAGTATCATACCCTTGCAAAGGACTTTAATATTGAATGGATGGACGATAGAGATACTAGTTATCGAAAATTTCTTAATCCATTGACGCCCTACCAAGATTACACGAAGGGTAGAAGTGTTCGTATCGTTGGGACTTCGACCCAGGCGCTACCACCGACTGAAACATTTCAAGTTCTTTTGTATATTCGATTTATGCTGGTTCCAAAGGCAGGTCAACCTATCGGTACGGCAAGTAATACCCCGCTTATTATTGGAACAGATACAATCAAATATAATGATTTAAATATTCGGTTAGAAGCACCTTTTAAAAAGTATCGTCCTCTCTGGAAGGGTTATCTTGTTCAACAATTGTTTCCCGACCCATCAATCTTTACTGGTTTAGCAGGTGTGGACAATAGTCCTAATCCGAACTGGAATGACAACCCACATTATCCCGGTGTGATTTATTTACGTATTAGTGACAATGTTCCACGTTTCGACTTCTTACTCGAGCGAGGTATTGGTTTGCAACCAGCTATTCGACAGATTGACAACGAAGGTGCCCTTTGGGAGATGCGCGACCCAATTACGGTGGATTCGGGGGCTCCGTTCGGGACATTCTATGGGAAGAGGACGTTCCGCCTTCTAAATCCTGTTCCTTTCACACGTTTGCTCGATGTTGAAATCGAAACCGACCAACCTTGGCTACAATTTAGGACTGTTCCCGGTCCAATTTTCAAAGGGAGTTGTATTGCGCCAACGCGGAGTTGCTATATCGATTACATTGACAATGGCATTCTTGGCAACGATGCCCTTGGTACCCCTAAGTGGGGAGTAACTACGACATTGGACCGAGAAGTTCAAATCGAGGTTCGATGCAATCCACTTGAGATTGGCGACGTTGGAGAAGAAAAAACCGGTATATATGTTGGCTATATAACCTTTAAATCGCATACTGCCGAGATTAACCCTGTACGGTTGAAAATCACGTTTATCTATTTTCGCAATCCAATCGAGTGGTATAATACTACCCGACCCGGTGGTATTAACATTTCGTTGGTGCCTAAAGGAGGTTTTGGAACACCGGTTAAACTAATTTTTGGAACTGGGAAAAGAGCTACAATCGGTGTTGATACATTATATGGCGAGCATAAGGCAGACGACCCAATGCCCGAAGGGCAATTCGGAGCGAGATTTTTCCCGCCACCCAACGCTCCTCAAATAGTTAGAGATACTATTCAATATGGGTTTGGGAACTTTTCTCCCGATGATGATGACAACGATGGGACACCTAAATATTGTGTTTCACGCGATATTCGAAATGCTGATGATACTTTGCAATCTCATGTTTTCCTTGTCCGTATGCGTGTTGATTCCGCTCAATTTTATCCGATTGTTATTTATTGGGATACAGAGGACTTTCCACCAGGTGGAAATCTCTTCTTGCGTGATACTGCCAATGGGCAACTATTCCCCGCGGTGAATATGCGACGTGCTACATACTTGGGTGGCACAAGATTTTCTTACACAATTACCGACCCCCGAGTTACTTCGTTTATTATCGAGTATACTCCTGCGAGAGTTATTAATTATGTTGATGAATACGGTAACCCAATCATAAAGAAAGGTTGGAACTTGCTATCACTGCCAGTTCGGCCCATCAATAATCAATGGAATGTGTTCTATCCAAATGCAATTAATAAGCCATTCTTCTGGTCGCAAAACCAATACCAATTCGATGAATTACTGCGGGTTGGGGTCGGTTACTTTATCAAATATAGCGATACTATCGATACGAAATTCGCTGGTTCATTTATCAGTGAGATTTCGGTTACCGGAACGGGCGATACCGTTAAGCTATATCCCGGATGGAATACCATTGGTTGTGTAACCACACCTCTTTCGGTTGGCCAAATTACATTTACACCGTTCGGGCTCGAAGTTCCTAACCCAGTGTATGTCCGACAGCACGGCATCTGGGGATACAAGACAAATCGAGGTTACGAGGAAATTTCTGAACTTCGACCGGGACTTGGTTACTGGATTAAGGTAAATGCCCACGGCTACTTGCGTCTTGTGGGGCGGGAAAAATCGATTGGTTTCGATGAACCTTCGACAAAAGAACTTGCAATCGAACAGAGTGTGAAAATTAACATAACTGACAATGCTCAGCACGAGAAGACTCTATATCTTGCTCCAGAGAAAGGGTTTGATGTAACTCAATTCGAGTTACCTCCACTTCCATTCGTCGATATGTTCGACATACGATTTGCCAATAACTGCTTGATGGAGGATTCACACAATCCGGTATTCAAATTGCAAGGTATAGAATATCCATTATCAATTTCTATCGATAACCCAAGAGATGAATACACCTTCGTTGATGCAATTACAGGTGAACTGCTTGGGAAAATCGACAAGACCAATAATTCAATTATTGTCAATAAGTCGAGCAGTGCAGTTCGTATCCTCGTTTCTAAGACATCAGTAAGCGAAAATATGTTAAATATTTATCCTAACCCAGTTAGTGGAACTTCCACTCTTGCCTATACTTCGACGCAAGATGGGAATGTTCGTATCGTTCTCTTCGATGTTCTTGGAAATGAGATTAAAACGTTGGTAGATGGTTTTGCCAAAGCAGGCCAAGAAAATCTTGTAACAATCAATGCTTATGAATTTGCCAGTGGGCAATATCTATGCAAGATGTTCGTAAATGGCGAAACTATCGTTCGATACGTGAATATTGTGAAGTAGAACCTTCACACATAAATTATGTTTATCAATGGGCAACATCTATGGGTGTTGCCCATTGTTGTTTGAAATAAATTAAAGGATAGGTGCAAGATGGGAAAAGTATTATCACTAATTTTGGTTTTATTTTTCGGGATAAATGTTTGGTCGCAACAACCACTGCGATTACGTTTGACGATTTGGGGTAACGATTCAATTAGCACCGATAAACTTGTTCTTGGCTTCGATACTCGTGCAACCAATGGATTGGATACGATACTTGGAGAAATAGAACTTCCACCTCTTTTCCCACCGGGTTCGTTTGGGGTTTTCGGTGTTTTCATATTCTATGATTCAGTGCAAAAAAGCAATGTATGGTCATATATGGATATTAGACCGTTTCCCGAAAACTACGAGGATACAATTAAATTTCTCGTTTTGGCAAAACATGATTATGGATTAAAATTGGGTTTCGAATGGCGTCCGATCCCCGAAGAATATGAATATGCGTGGATTGTCGATGAATACCTTGGAACGCTTTTCCAAGTTAATATGAAGGAGAAAACCAAAGCAAGTGTCGATAATGAATTTCTCGATAAATTTTATGTAAAAATTAAATTGCAAAAATCCAATTCCGTAGAAGATAAATCATACGACAACGCGTTCGCAGTTTATCCTAATCCGTTCGATGACTATTTCGCGATACAGAATTTAAACTCGAAAGAATTTCGCTTTTCGCTCTATGACGTTTTAGGAAAAGAATATTTAAGTGGTTCGACGAATTCAGGAGTAAACACCTTTTTTTTTTTTTTTTTGGGCAAAGGTATATATTATTTGCAAATCAACTGCGATGGTAAAACATATGTTAGGAAATTGATTAAATTATAATTCGAAGGAGCTAATAGAGAATGCAGAATGAAAAGAATCGGGAGGAAAGCCGAACAAAGAAACAAGGACAAATTCAACAGATGCAAGGTCAAAAGCAAAAGAAACAACCGCTTGTTAGCGTTGTTATTCCATTGTATAACGAAAAAGAGTCAATTGCTGAGCTTGGGGCAAAGCTTGAATCGGTTCTTAACAAAGTAACAAAAGGTAGCTACGAGGTTATATTTGTCGACGATGGTTCCACCGACGGTTCCCGCGAAGAAATTCGGAAATTGAACCATTCTAATCCAAAATTCCATTGTATCAGTTTGCGTCGGAATTATGGTAAATCGGCTGCACTTTCGGTTGGTTTTCAAGCCGCCCGCGGTAGAGTAGTTGTAACAATGGATGCCGATTTACAAGACGACCCCGAAGAAATTCCTAACTTATTAAGTAAAATTAACGAGGGGTACGACCTTGTCTCGGGTTGGAAAAAAGTACGACGGGACCCACTTAACAAGTTGTTGCCGTCGAAGCTTTTTAATTTCGTTACATCAATTGTAAGTGGAATTCGTCTTCACGACTTTAACTGCGGATTGAAAGCATATAGGAATATTGTGGTAAAACGACTCAATGTCTATGGCGAAATGCATCGCTATATCCCAGTTCTTGCACATTGGGATGGATTCAAAATTACGGAAGTTCCCGTTAAGCATCATCCAAGGAAATTTGGACGAACCAAGTTCGGCTCGGGTCGTTTTATTAAAGGTTTCTTGGACCTTCTTACTGTTATGATTACTACAAGATATATGCAAAGACCCTTACATTTTTTTGGAACGATTGGGACGATAGTTACTTGTTTAGGATTTTTGATAAATTTGTATTTGTTAATTGAATGGATTATGGGAGAAACTTATTTAAGTAATAGACCTTTGTTGCTTTTCGGGATTACTTTGATTATTTTCGGTGCCCAAATGGTTTCTATTGGACTGCTCGGTGAAATGAATGTTAAAACCTCGGTCGAAAAAATGAAGTATAATATTAAAGAAAAATTTTAACAACAATTTAGGTTCATTATGTTACAAAAGTTGATTATATTGCTAATTGTAATATTTATACCTTTAGGTTTGAATTTTGCACAATTCAAAGATTTGTCGGTCGAGGTGGGAACAATACCCGTAAGGGTTTTCGGCAACAATGCAATTACTGCCTCGTTACGAGAAACCCCCGAAGGTGGAAGCTTAGGAGGCGGTTTCTTTGGCTTCCAAAATTCATTTGCGCTGAAAAGTGTATGGCAAGTTGATTCCAAAGGTAGATTTGCAATTCCCTTCGGGGTTGAATGGGTATTCTATCGTGCGTTATATAGAATTCCATACACTAGTTCGGTTACTTTTTACATAGACCATTCCATAGATGTTCCAACATTAACTTTAGGATTTCGATATAATATGTTTAAACTTCCTTTTGCCAATGTTAAGGCATATACCGAGTTCAATGCTCGCGGTGCCTTCGTTGGAAAAAATAATTTTCGAACGCGTGTAGAATATTTAAACTATGATTCAGTTCATACTGCAAACCGTTCATATAAAAATGGAGTGTTTCGCTTGGGAGGTGGTTTAAACTTCGGTTTCGTTGGGGAAATTGCTCATCCTTGGTACGTTAATATTCTAACAGGTGTAAGTTACGTAAACCTTTTGTTTAAGAATGATGCTCGTGGTGAACTGTTGACTATAGTAAATACCAACGAATTGAAAGAGAATCCGGTTTACAATTTCTATGTAGGATTGCTTGTTCAATATAGACTTGGCAATGAGTAAACAAAAAATTATTTATCATCCAGATTGCAAGTTTTTTCGAGGCGATATCCCTTGCTATCCGCATAAGCAATTTGGAACAGTTTGTTCCGATTGCCGTTTCTACGCTCCACGCGAGAACATTATTCTTATTATTAAACTGGGTGCCGTAGGGGATGTAATTCGGACTACACCTCTAATCCATCGGATTTTAGCAGAGCATCCTAAATCGGCTATATGGTGGGTTACTTTAACGCCGGAGATTATACCTTCTGTTGTCGACAGAGCGCTCCCATTTAATTTCGAAACTATGCTCATTTTGCAACAAACGGAATTTTATAAAGTAATAAATTTGGATAAAGACCCACAGGCTTGCGCTCTTGCAAAATCCTTGAAAGCGAAAGAGAAATATGGTTTCACGTTAAAGAATGGCAAGCCAGCACCTATGAATGCCTCGAGCGAACATAAGTTTTTAACTGGTATCTTCGACCCAATAAGCCGAGAAAATACCAAGTCGTATTTGCAAGAAATATTCGAAATTGTTGGATGGAAATACAAAGGAGAAGAATATATCGTAGATGTTGAAGAAGATGTCAATTGGGTTTTAACCGAAAAACGGATTCCAATAGTTGGTTTGAACACGGGGTGTGGGGAGCGTTGGACTTCCCGGCTTTGGCCCGAACATAACTGGCTCGAATTAATTCAATTACTACTTGAAAACGGTTACTTCCCACTTTTGTTGGGTGGTAAATCGGAAGACAAAAAGAACCGAGAACTTGCAAAAAAAACCGGGGCTACCTATATCGGTCATTTCGATTTAAAGAAATTTATTGTACTTGTAAATCATTGCGATTTGGTTGTTACGGCGGTAACATTGGCGCTACATATTGCAATTGGGCTACGCAAGAAGGTTGTATTGTTTAATAATATATTTAATCGGCACGAATTTGAACTTTTCGGAAGAGGAATTATCCTTGAACCCGAAAAACCTTGCCAATGCTTTTTTAGTCCTAAATGCGTTAATCCCGATTATTTCTGTATGGACTATATTTTTCCTTCAAGAGTTTTCCAAGAAATAAAGAGCCTTCTTCCTGTTTCGCAGTATTAGTATTGTTATTTTGGCATTAGATTTGCGTATATTTAAAAGCATATAATCGAATTTGGGTATGAAGGTATCGCGTAACGATTTCGACTACTTACGGATTGGGGTGGTTTCCCCCGAGTTGCGTATCGCAAACGTTGATTTCAACGTTCGTAAAATCTTAGAAGAATGCAAAAAAATTGAAAAAGAGAAAGTCGAAATTATTGTTTTCCCCGAGTTATCTCTTACTGGTTACAGTTGTGGAGATTTATTTTTTCAGAAGGAATTGCAATCTAAGGGTATCGAAGGATTACGGCAAATTAAAGAATTTTCCCAAGGCCATCCTTACGCAATTATCGTTGGAGTTCCGCTTGCTTTTCGGGATAGGATTTTCAATTGTGCCGCGGTAATCTGTGATGGTGAAATCGCTGGAATTGTTCCAAAAACCTTTCTTGCGAACTCAAGTGAATATTACGAGAAGCGTTGGTTTACCTCGGGATTAGTTGCTGACTTCGATTCTGTTGATTTGTTTGAACAAAACATTCCATTCGGTTCCGATTTGATTTTCGTTGCGAAAAGAAATAGCAGTTTAACTTTTGGAATTGAAATTTGCCAGGACCTTTGGAGCATTATGCCACCGAGTTTTGAATTGTGCCTTGCCGGTGCGAAAGTGATTATAAATTTAAGTGCCAGCGATGACTATGTGGGGAAATTTGATTATCGTCGAACACTGGTTGCAACTCAATCTGCACGTGGAAATTGTGCCTATGTTTACGCCGATAGCGGTTCTTGGGAATCCTCTACCGATTTGGTTTTTTCTGGACATTCCTTAATTGCCGAAAATGGGCGAATACTTGCCGAAAGCAAGCGTTTTGAGTTAGCGGGAGCATCGCTTGTTGCCGATATAGACCTCGAACTACTTACAAGCGAGCGACAGAAGAATGATTCATTTCGCGATATTTTCTTACAAAGGAAATTCAGATTTATCGAAGTTAATATAAAAAAATCGAAAGCCGCGCAGCTTAAAAGACCTGTTAATCCGTTTCCATTTTTACCAAAGGACAACGCCGAACGAAGTAAAGTATGCAAAGAAATATTCGAAATTCAATCTACTGCTCTTGCTCGCCGACTGTTGCATACCGGTTCGAAAGACGTTGTAATTGGAATTTCGGGTGGATTAGATTCTACGCTTGCTCTGCTTGTTTCTCTGCAAGCATTCGAAAAACTTTCATATGATAAACGAGGAATCCATTGTGTCATAATGCCCGGTTTTGGGACAAGCGAGCGGACCAAGTCGAACGCAGAGAATTTGGTGCAACTCTTCAACACTTCACTTGAAGTGGTTGATATACGCAGTGCAGTCTCCAAACATCTCGAAGATATTGGTGTCTCTGCCGATTCGCATGATATTGTCTACGAAAATGCGCAAGCAAGAGAAAGAACACAGATTCTAATGGATTTAGGAAATAAATATAATGGGTTGGTAGTAGGTACAGGAGATTTATCGGAAATTGCTCTTGGCTGGTCAACTTATAATGCCGACCATATGTCGATGTATAATGTAAATGCCGGGGTTCCTAAAACTTTAGTTCGCTACGTTATTCGGTGGGTAGCCGAAGAGTTCTATGGTGGTGAAATTTCTCAGCGGCTACTCGATATCATCGATACTCCTATCTCGCCCGAACTTTTGCCATCGGATGAAAATGGAGAAATCTCGCAAAAAACCGAAGAGATTATTGGTCCTTTCGATTTAAATGATTTCTTCTTGTATTATCTCTTCCGTTATGGTTTTAAGCCTAAGAAGATTTATTTTCTTGCAACATTGGCTTTCGGGAAGAGGTTCACGGAGGAAGAAATTGCTAAATGGTTGAGTAACTTTATAAAACGTTTCTTTTTGAACCAGTTCAAGCGGAGTTGTATGCCCGATGGTCCAAAAGTGGGGACGGTTGCACTTTCCCCACGCGGTGATTGGCGTATGCCCAGCGATGCAGAATTTGCTATTTGGCTCGAAGATTTAAACGAACTTGTAAAAGGCGATGATGAATGATGTAATTTTGCCGGATATAATCAAAGTTGTAATAGCCGACGACCACGAAATTGTTCGAGCTGGTATCCGCCGGATTCTTTCGGTTGATAAGCGAATTAATTTGCTTGCCGAGACTTCCAATGGGGAGGAGGCAATCTTGTTGGTCGAGGAATATGTGCCACACATTGCCTTGCTCGATATTAGTATGCCAAAAATGGATGGTATTGAAGCAGCAAGGCATATTAAGGATAAATTTCCCGATGTACTTGTGTTAATTTTGACTGCATTTGAAGATTTTCGTTTCATCGAGCGAGCACTAAAAGTTGGAGCGGATGGCTATTTGTCCAAAGATATTTCGCCACAATTTCTTATCGAAGCAATTTACAAAGCTTTGCAAGGAGAAAGGGTTTTTTCCCGTTCAATTTTGAGAGTGCTTGAACAACAACAGCCTTCAATTGCATATCAAGAGGTAGTAACAAACCCGAATATCACTATCACAAAGCGTGAACAGGAGATTTTGAATTATGTTGCTCTTGGCAAAACAAGCCAGGAAATCGCCGACATTTTGAATATTAGTCTTCGAACCGTGCAAACACATAGGTCCAATATTATGCAAAAACTTGGTATTAAAACTGCCTCCGGTCTGATACGCTTTGCTGTGATGCGCTCCATAAACAAGCCAAATAATTTAAATAAGTAGAAATACGTATTAATATTTACCTATATTAACCTAATTTGCGGTTTGTAGCAGAATGATATTTCAAACAATATTTGAGATTGGTAGATGCAATTTACAGATTCGAAACACACAATTTTTATAGTCGATAAGCATCCGGTTTTTCGGCTTGGCTTGCAATGGTGTATTGCCTCCGAATCAAATTTCGAGGTCATAGGAGAAGCTACCGATGGTGTGGAAGCTTATAGCAAGATTGTATTACTTGAACCCGAAGTTGTAATTCTGGGTGTCGGTATGTCGGAAATCGATGTGGTTGAGCTTACGAATAAGATTTCTTTTTTAGAGAAACGGCCCAAAATAATATTGGTTGCCGACGATGAAAAATCTATCGATTTAGGTTTCATTTTCGAATCAAAAGTTAATGGTTTGATTTATAAGGGGATTTATACTGCCGACCTTTTGCTTGCATTAAACGAGGTTATAGCAAGCAACAGTGTATATAGCAAAGCCTTATTTGATTTTCCAAGAAATGGAAATGAAGCGGGGATGGGGATAATTTCCATAACAGATTCCCAGAAAGATATTATAGCTCGAAGCCTTAAGAACAAGTATATGAATGGGAATAAGTTCGAGGTAAATTCGCTGCTATTAGATGTTATTTATGGGTTCCATTAATGTTTTTGGTGATGGGTTTCTATCGAAAAATGATTAAAATGATTAAGTGTCTATTTTTGGTGTTCTTCTATGTTCAATTATTTGTTAAATTTAACTTTATGATAATGATTTGAATAAATAAATTTGTTAGGAAAAATGAGAAACAAAATACTTTTTAAGAATTGGATACTTGTTATCCACATCTGTCTTGTGGGGTTTTTGCCAATTCTTGCCCAAACTGAAAATGTGGGAATTGGAACAACGACCCCGGACAATTCTGCTTTGCTCGAATTGTTTTCTACGAGCAGAGGTTTACTTGTGCCTCGGATGACAACAGTGCAAAGGGATGCAATAGTATCGCCTGCGACCGGATTGTTGATTTATAATTTGGATAATCAACGTTTTGAATATTATAATGGTTCTCAATGGATTGCTGTAATTTCTTCCGTTGCCACCATTCCATTTAATTTAATCTCTACGGGGACGAATACTACTGCAACGATGACCGTTGGTTCGGGTGCTTCAATTTTGTTAGGGGGTGGGACGAACGAATCGAATGTCTTTAAAGGAACTGGTTCGACTACCGATGCTGTTGATTTAGCAACATCGGAAGTTGCCGGCGTGTTGCCTATTGCTAATGGTGGAACTGGTGTATCTTCCGTTCCAGGCGATGGGCAATTGCTGATTGGGAATGGAACAGGATATACGGTTGCCAACCTAACAGCAGGAAATGGAATTACGATAACTAACGCTTCGGGGTCAATCACAATTGCGGACGCCAATTCAGCCTCCGAAGTTACTGGTTCTGGCTCGTCGGGTCAAGTATCTTTTTGGAACGGGACAAATACAATCGCTGGTGATAATGGCTTATGGTGGGACAATACAAATAAGCGTCTTGGGGTAGGAACAACAACTCCAGGAGCGAAATTAGAGATAGTAAACGGAGAAGTATGGATTTTTAATAACAATCAGAATCCAAGAATTCTTATCGGCGACAATGGTACTACCGGCCAATACGGATTTTTGCAATGGGATAGCAATAATGATTATTATCGCATCGAAACAACTGGTACTAATGGTTTGAAAATCAACGATAATTATGTCTCTATCGGGAATATTTATCCATCTCAACCTTTAATAGTAGGCTTGGGGGCTACCGAATTGTTCAGAGTGCAATCGGATGGTAGAGTTGGGATTGGAACAACTGCACCAGCACAAGCCCTTGATGTTGCTGGTAGCCTTCAGTTCTCGGGTGCTTTGATGCCAAATGGCTCTGCGGGTAGTTCGGGACAGGTTCTTAGTTCCCAAGGTGCGGGTACGTCTCCCCAATGGGTTTCTGCTTCATCGCTCGAAACCGACCCAGTCTATACTGCCGATACATCGGAGATTATTTTCGATGGCGATGCCGCTGGCGGTGATCTATCGGGGACATATCCGAACCCGACGGTTGCAAAAATTCAAGGTAGGAATGTTGCTTCGACTGCTCCGTCGAATGGGCAAGCCTATATTTGGAATAATACCTCGCAAGAATGGGAGCCGGGAAATGTTGGAACTGTTTCGTCGGTTGGATTATCAATGCCAACAGAATTTTCTGTTTCTGGTTCGCCGATTACATCGTCGGGAACAATATCCGTATCTTGGGATAATCAAAATGCCAATACGGTTTTTGCAGGACCTTCGAGCGGTGCACCTTCCCAGCCTTCGTTTAGAAGTTTGACAGATAATGATATACCCGATAATATTACCGCATCGAACTACTTACCACTGTCTGGTGGAACAATGACTGGCTTGATAAATTTTGCAATGGGACAAACATTTCCCGGTACAGTCACCGGCGGTGGTGTTCAGCCTTACATTGCTATTTGGAGTGGAGGCTCTTCGATTACTTACGATACACGGTTGCAGTGGAGTAATTCTATGAATGCCCTTGTAGTCCAAAATTCAATTGGGTTGGTTAATCTTAGTGGATCCGGTTCCAATTATTTTATAACAAGTTCAGCACAAAGTACTGCCATTAACTATTATCTTCCTACTTCTTTGCCAACAACAACTGGATTTTTGCAATCCGATGGAATCGGAAATCTTTCGTGGCAAACAATACAAACTTTGCCTTCGGGAACAAATGGCCAAACACTTCGATATAATTCCGGTTGGGAGGCGACAAGCCTTCTTTTCCACGACATAGCTAATAGCAGAATTGGGATAAACATTACTTCTCCGAATGCACTATTGCACCAGGACCAGGGAACTTCGACAGCAACCTACCATAAGTTTACCGCTGGGACAACTACTGGTACTGGCTCGGGCGATGGTTTCGATGTTGGGGTTGACGGCAGTGGCAATGCACATCTCAAACAAAATGAAAACCTTCCTATGATTTTCGAAACAAATGGAACTGAAAGAATGCGTTTGCTTGCAAATGGTAAGTTAGGCATTGGAACCTCTACAATAAACGATGATTCATTGCTTGTTCAAGTGAACGGAGATGTGCTGATTGATGGGGATTTGGTTGTTACTGGCACTATTGACCCGCAAGTAATTTACTACCAACCTTTGGGGATTACTCCGTCGGTGGTTTCGAAGGGTGCTGTTTATTTCGATAATGGAACAAATAAACTTCGGCTTTACGATGGGACAGCTTGGGATAATATTGTTACAGAGCAATCTTTGCCCAATGCAATTCAATCTACTGCTTGGACAACGACTGGCAACTCTGGATTGAATGAATCTACTAATTTCATAGGCACCACCGATGATGTTGGATTTAGAATTAAGACAAATAATAGCAATAGAGTATATATCAAGGGAAGCGGGGAAGTAGGTATTGGAACAAGTAATCCTACATCTACTTTTTCTGTTCAGGGTTCAATTTCATACAAAGTTTCAGTTGTTACTGCCAATACTACACTCGACGATACTTACCACACGGTTTTGGCTAATTCGACAAGTGCTTTAACAATTACACTACCAAATCCATCTTCTTCGAATGTTGGCAGGACATACATTATAAAGAATATCAATTCGGGCGATGTTACCATTAGTGGTTCCATCGAAGGTTCATCTTCATTGGTTATTCGGCAAAGGGAATCCATCGAGTTGATTAGCAATGGTTCGACCTGGGTTGTGAGTAGTAGTTATCAACCTGTGCCACCCATTGGTTCGATAATTGCTTGGCACAAAAGTATGTCGGGAACACCTTCTTTGCCTTATGGCTGGGTTGAATGTAATGGACAAACTTTAAGCGACCCAGCAAGCCCATATCATAATCAAACGATTCCCAATCTGAATGGGGACGCTTCGGGAGCAAATTCCCCCGGATTAAACGAAAAAGCAGGTATGTTTTTACGTGGAGGAACTTCTTCGGGCACTGGTCAGAACGATGCTTTTCAAGGGCATAAGCATAGTATAACCAGCAATGCTGTATCTTATTCATACGGTGGGATGATGGTCGATGAAGAAGCCGAGGTAGATTTGCCAAGTGCCACTATTGAAGTTGGAAATCCAATTAGTGATGGAACAAATGGCACACCACGAACAGCAAACGAAACAAGACCAAAGAATATGAGCGTTGTTTGGATTATGAGAGTTAAATAAATTAAAGAAACCGAAGAGAATATGGAACGAATCGGGATAATTAGGTTGCAATCGAAAGTTAAACTTGTATGTTCAGCAATCTTCCTGGTGTTTGTTACTGCTTTGGCAGTTAGAGGACAAGTTTATGTTTCCCCGAATGCCAATGTGTATTTCGGTTCGAACTCTACGGTTCAAATTAATACTAACCTAACTATTTCATCCGGAGCAACGCTTACACAAAATGGAACGGGCACAATCTATATCGCAGGCGATTGGACAAACAACGGGGGGACTTTCAACCCTGGCACCGGAATTGTGATTTTTATAGGCAATTCAAACTCGACAATCGGAGGAACGGGTTCGACTAATTTCTACAACCTAAAAATTAACAAAACTACCAATGGTTCAGACGTTGTTCTTGTTGGAAACAACTTACTAATCAGCAATCAACTTCAAATAGACGATGGGGTATTCCGATTGGGGAATTCCAATTATGTTAAAGTAATTATTTATGGTGATGTTTCAATTGCAAGTGTTGGCTTGTTTGATGTAATCAATTCTTTGCCAAATGCTTTCGATACCGTAAAGTTTGGAGGGAACTTATTTGTCGACGGAACCCTCGATTTCAATATGTCGAACGGAAAGGTTTGGGCGTTTTTCATCAATTCTGGTAATTCCGAACTTAGTGGAACTGGAACTGTTGATCTTTACGAAGTAATTATGAGAAAAGCGAGTAGTTCCGATATGGTTACATTCAAGCGAAGTTTTTCGGCTCCCGATGGTTTCCTTACCCTTGATACCGGTATTTTTAAAATAGAGGGAAGTTACTCGTTTTCGAATACATTTTTTAAACCTCAAACCGGTTCGGGCAATTGCTATATTGGGAGCGAATCCGAATTCTGGCTCGATAATCCCAACGTTACCGTAAATGGTCAACCATTGGCGGGTAATCTATATTTACGAGGCAGCCTTAAAATCGCGCAAGGGACAGTGAATGTTGGAACCACGGGTGAAAGTTCTATCATCTACGACAATTCGCCCCCTAAGAAGTCGAAACTAACGATTAGTAGTGGCACTCTAAATGTTTGGACAAGAATTTCGCCGCAAACCTATGGAACCAATCTGATTGATTTTGATTTTTCGGGTGGAAGTGTCAAAGTTGGCGTTGGCTCGAGTAGTAGCGAAACTGGTGTAGGCTTATTTGATATAAGTGCCTCGGGTTCGTCATTCAATTGGAGTGGGGGAACGCTCGAACTAAATCGGACAGCGAACAATAGTGTTGCCGATTATGTTGTTCTTGCCTCGACGGGTACAGTTGGTGGCGGTTTATTGAAAATAGATGCGCAAACTACAAACCAAACTTTCGATATTAATACAACAAAGCCGGTATATGAAGTGGTGATGACTGGGACAAATAATCCAGTTGTTCGGCTTGTTTCGAATAATTTAACTATTTTAACTAACTTGACACTTGCGGGTTCTGGAACCGGACGGTTCGATGCAAACAATTTAAATATAACAATAGGTGGGGATTGGTTCAATAATTTTGTCTCTGCCGATGGTTTTACTGCTGGAACTGGAACCGTTACATTCAACGGCTCGGCAACTCAGAACATTGGTGGTTCGCAATCTACAAAGTTTTACAACCTGACCGTAAATAAAAGCGGCGGAGATTTAGAAGTAAATCAGCCGACAACAGTTGAAAATGATTTAAGACTACTTTCGAATACTATTGTCGATTTAAACAGCAACGACTTAACTATTGGAGCCAATGGTCATATATATTCCGACAATGGAACGCAAGAAGACCTTTCTACATTTAATTCAAGCAAATTTATAGTTAATTCTGGAAGTGGTAGCAACCCTCTTGCGGGGGCAAAACTTATCCGCAGGGTTGCAACTGGCGTTACTTTACCTTTAAATTTACGGTTCCCCATAGGAACTCCGGGACGCTATTCACCAGCAATGATTACTTTTAATTTTGGTGGTGCAACATTCGGAGCAAATGCTTTCGTAAGTGTCAAACCTGTTCCGTTGGAGCATCCCGGTGTCGAACTGTCTAACAAGTCTTTGACCAAATATTGGGTGGTTGACGACAATGATATTACGTATAATTCACAAGGTGCAACCGTTAGGTTTTTCTATAACTTGTCGGAAGTTCAAGGAAACGAATCGAACTATGTGGTTCTTTATTATTCTCCGTCGTATAACGACCCAAATGGTTACTGGCGAGTTAATCCTGGGGTAAACAATTCAGTGGATGTAATTAATCGCTTATTTTATGCTCAGCAAATTGATAGTATAGCAGGGGATTGGACTGCGGGTGAAACCGACGCTGCCTATGCAACATTCTTCGCTCGTGCCGATGGTGATTTCAACAATGCCAATACCTGGTCGAATGTCGGTTTCAATGGTCCTGCATCGTCGAAATACCCAAGCAAACCCAATCATAGGGCGAGAATTCAAGACCACGAAATATCTGTAAATGCGAATATTCCACCTTTGAATTTGCTTTCGGTAGAAGATGGAACCGAAGGGCGCCAGCCCGGTAAATTAACTTTTACTAACGATTATTATGTTCAAGGCGATACCTTCCGGATAGAGCAAAATACAAAACTGAAAGTTTCGCATTCTAATGGAATTGCTGCGGTACCGACAAACGCTGGTTGCGTTCGAACCACTGTTCGCAATCTTTCTTCGGCTGTTGTTTATGAATTTACTGGAACTGGTTCACAATCAACGGGCGATGGGATTCCCAATATTGTGCGTGGTTTTGTTGTTTCCAAACCAGCCAATCAAGTATTGACATTGGGTAAATCTGTTCAAATTTCCGATTCCCTTGTTATTAACGATGGTGTATTGGATTTAGCCAGTTATAATTTGAATGGACAATCGGGTGGTCAGACTTTGACAATGCGTGGTGGCGAGATGATTATTCGCCAATCATTTCCAACAAATTATACTGCTCCGTCCTTTACTGTTGGTAGAATAACATTCGATGGAACCGGGAATGTAACTATTCCAAGTTCTGGTTCTTCACCCGCTGTTTTACAGTACTATGATTTGAAAATTGCTGGAAATACTCGTTCCGGTAATGTTACGTTTGCTTCCTCGGGCGAAATTAGAGTTAAGAACCAACTCGATATATCCAGTTTGTCTTTTTCAAACAATACATATAGATTTTTTACAAATGGCTCTACTGTTCGATTTAACAAAAGTGGTGGGGTACAAAATATTCCGTTGCAACCTTCCTCGCCTTCGGATTCCTCCGTTTTTCTCGAGTATTATAACTTAATTATCGATAGTTCAGGCACAAAGCAATTGACCGCATCGGGTACACCTACTTTTAAAGTCTTAAACAATCTTAAAATTGATAATGGGGCAACTTTTTCCACAAATAATTTTAGTCTTGAAGTGCAGGGAAATTGGGAGAATTCGAATGGTTCGGTTTTCGTTCCAGGAACAGCATCCGTCATTTTTCGTAACCCAAATCCTTTAACAACGACTACTATAACTTCGCGAGACACAACAGATAACCCCTTCAATAATGTTGTAATCGCTGGGAGCGGTATAGTAAAACCTTTGGATGATATTAAAATTCAAGGAAATTTACTGATTTCTTCGGGCTCAACATTGGAAATGACATCTAATTTGATGTCTTTGTATGGGAATTGGACAGACCAAGGTGGAACATTTACTTATGGGACATCGACAGTTATGTTTACTGGAACGTCAACCCAATATATCACCCGAACCTCGGGTAATTCAAACTTTTATAATATAATTGTTCGAAATACAGCCAATGTCGATGGGAGTGGTGTTGGTTCAACAACAGATGGGATTGTTGTGAACAACAACTTAGTGCTTGATGCTGGTAATCTACGAACCCATATTGGGACAAACTTCCGATTTGTTACCGTGCTTGGTTCTTTGAACCGTCCCGGCGGCGGGTATGTCGATGGCGAGTTAAGAAAAACAGTAGGAACCGGAACTACTTCCGTAACTTTTGAGGTTGGTTATGGTAGTCGTTATACCCCGGTTCAAATAGATTTTTATGGGAGTGGTGGGGCATCTGGCTTGCTTGGAGTATTAAGCGATACTATTCATACAACAACTTCACCGATTAGTTGGCAAGGAGACCCACCAACAGATTTGTTGCCATCGGGAAGTGAAATGAGCCCGAACAAACACGTAGCAAGACAATATTCTATTACAATTCCATCGGGAAGTTCTTTTGCTTTGGGTGGTTCAAGGAAATATAACGCTACCTTTACGTTCGTTGGAACGGCTGCACCCAACGGGGACTTACGTAATGGTGCAAATACTTCTTTATTCGAAGCTCGCTTACGTGCAGGTTCAAATTGGATAGGTCCATTCTACTATGGAACTTATCCTTTGATGGGGGTAAGGAATGCAAATACTGCTGAATTCGACAGCCTTGTAGATTTCGGAACTTTTGTAGTTGGTGAACCGGCTGTGCTTACCTTCTATACTCGTGCGAATGGCAATTGGACCACTATAAGTAATTGGTCGACCCAAGGTTACGGGGGTTCTCCGGCCCCGGAATATCCTGGACAAAGTAGTAACAATTTTAGAGCATATATTGGGAATGGCAATACTATTACTTTTAACCAGAATGTAATAGTAAACACCTCTTCTCCATATTCTGGGTGGGTTCAGGTAGATTCAAGTGGATTGTTAGATTTCGATACTTATGTGCTTTCTGGAACTGGTGAGTTTCGTCTTGCTAAGAATGGAGCTGTGCGGACCGCTAATGTCAATGGATTTCGTGCTGTTGGAGCCTTAGGAAGCGTTCAAACAACAACTCGAAACTATGATTATGGTAGCCACGGACGTGCCCATTTCATATATTCGGGGAATCAGAACCAAACCCAAGCGAACGAAGCCATTCCAACAAGTGTCGGTTCGTTGACCGTCGATAAAACTGCAAATACTTTGACGTTTAACCGTAGCACTACAATACTCGACAGCATTTTCATCAAGCAGGGAAGTATGACGCTTGGGGCAAATATTACAGTTAATGGTAATTTCCGAAGGAATTCAGGTACTACCTTCAACCCTGGAACAACTACCATTACATTTTCTGGACTTAATGGGGATACAATTTCCAATTTAGATAGTAATCCTTTGAATTTTTATAACTTAACGCTTGCGAAAGCCAGTGGAAGCGGCGATGTTGTCCTTTCTCAAAATTCAGCGATTCAAATTTCGAACAACTTAACATTTTCGACTGCTGGAAGCAACAAATCGCTTATTAATGCTCGTAGTTATTCTGGAACTTATGTGATAATGGGACAAACTGCTACCGTGTCGAACGCAAGCAATGCTCGTGGCTGGGTTAATGGTGAATTACGGAAATATATTCAATCGGGGGATGCCCCAGCGGTTACTTTCGAAGTGGGTGATAGTTTAAGATACTCCCCATTTTTGATTGATTTTCGCTCCGGTTCCAACAGTGGTTCTGCTGGTTACCTTGCTGTGAAGGTATTTCCCGGACGGCATCCGTATATGGATTTAGCCTATAATCCCCCAATTGCACCAAGTAGGTTGATTGGACCTAAATGGTGGCGACTTACAAAGCCAAACGGCTCGACTTTCCAGCGGGGGAATAGAAACTTCGACCCACGGGTTTATTTTGTTGTTCCTGGCGATGATGCTAATGTTGATTACTGGGGTTGTGCAGATTTGACTTACCTTCGAGAATGGACAGCGGATGTCGATTGGCAACCACTTTATCCAAATTCTACTCTAAGCAACGATGGGGCTTTTGGTTGTGGGGATACTCGAAATGCTGCACTGACACCAAATTTTACTTATTCTGGTGCTTTGAGCGGTGGATTGGCTTATGTAAATGTTGCTAACGTTAATACTTCATTCGGTTCGACCGAGTTTATCGGAAGCGACACTCTTTTGGGCGATTTTGTTGCTGGAAACCAAAACTCTATTGCGAGATTCTATGAGTTCTATAGTATTCGCGATGGTGATTGGACAGACCCTGCAACCTGGTCCACGGTCTCGCTTGCCGATACAGTAAACCCGACCAATCTTGCAGCAAGCGATACTACCGGCGGTAGAAACCGAATTATCTATGGTTTCCCACGTAGGCAATACGATAATGTAATTATTGGGAATAGGAAACGTGTTCGGCTCGATGCGAATATAGGGACTAATACGCTAACTACTTTATCGACCTACGAGTTAAACGCTCTTGCCGGTCCATCGGTAGTAGTTCTTGATTCCGGGATTTTAGATTTAAATTATCACGTTTTACGTGGCAATGCTTTTGCTGTCCGCAATGGAGGAAAATTGATTTCGGGTAGTACTTCCGGTATTACAACCGGAAACTCGGGTAATATCAATCTTTATCCAGGGGTATCGCCGAGTTATAGCGATAGTATTTCTATTGTGTATTCTGCCGAAGGCTATACAAGCGACGTTGCTCGATATTTTACAACCTGGCCTGCTCGCGATGGCACCACCTATTATCTTGAGCGTGTCGCTGTGCGCAATGCTTCGGACAATAGCTTGATAATGGATAATATAACACTCGATACACTTACGCGCTCGATTCGCTGTATCAATATCTATATCCACAAAAAGGCAGTGTTGACGGCAGGCTCTTCCTATTACTTGCAAATTGACCCATCGAACACCGGGGGACAGCGCCGATACAAAATTTGGATTGATTATAACAGAGATGGCGACTACCTTGACGCAGGTGAGCAAGTAATTAACCAAACATCAAATTCTAACACTTTATTTAATACAAGTAGTTTTACTGTTCCAACGGGAACAACCCCTGGTTCTACTCAAATGAGGGTTGGAATGCAAAATGGAACCGGAGACTATGGTCCAACAGCAAGTGGAACAGGCGAGTTCGAAGAATATACGGTCGATATTATAAATACAAATCCAACGATAACACAATCTACTGGGAATGGATTACCAAATATTCTGCGTTCCATCGAAGTGCATTCGCCCCGAAATGGTAGTATTGTCCAATTGGGTAAATCAATTACCGTCCTCGATTCAGTTCGCATCCGTAGTGGTCAACTTCAGGCACAAGCAAATAACATTACTTTATATGGTGATTTTGTATCCGATACAGCAAATGGTTTTAGTCCGGGAACAGGGAGTGTTTATTTCCGTAACCATACAACTTCAAATATTCGTGGAACAGCAACTAATATAGCGTTCAACAATATATATTTACAGAAATCGGCAATTGATACTCTTAACGTTCGGATGAACATTATCGTTGCTGGAACCTTGCGAATGGATTCACTGAATATTATTAACCTTTCCGATAACACAAATATTTCTTTCTCTGCTCCAGCTACTTTGACCTATACCGGTTCGGCATTTTCGAACCGGAAGATGATTAAAGTCTCAGGCGGGGCAAATACAGGAACTGTTACTAAAAACTTCCAAACTGGAAGTGGAGTTACAAGGACGTTCGCCTTTCCGCTTGGCATCGATACCGTATTTAATATGGCAAATATTTCGATAACGGGCAATTTCACCGGAACCCCCTCGTTGGAAATGATTCTAAGAGGTGCTCAACATCCAAATCGGCAAAATGATTACATTCTGAAAAAGTATTGGACAGTTAATCCAACTGGGATTAGCAATATCACTGCTTCCACTTATGAATTCGATTTCTTCGGGGTCGATACTTCTGGCGATGTATCGAGATATATCCCTGCTCGGTATAAAAGCGGTTCTGGTTGGGAAATAAATCTTGGTCCGAGCCCCAATATTTCGAATATTTCCTATGGTTATAGAATTCAAATTGTAAACGATACAAGTTATAATGGTTCAAAACTTGCCGGGGATTGGACGGCGGGTGACCCTACCGCATTTTTCAATGGCCTTGTGTTCTATTCGAGAGCCTCGGGTGGTTGGGGAACACCCTCTAATTGGTCAATCGATGCAGTAGCAAAGCACAACGGTCCGCCAGCCTCTTATTATCCGGGACAATTATATATTCAAGACACTGTGAATATCGATGGGCATACAATCTATTATAATGTTCAAAATGTAGAAATTGATTCTTTGCGTTTAGGCGGGACTAATGCGTCACCGAATCCCGGCCAACTTCTGTTCGATTCCACAGCAAACAACAAAGTGTTAAAGACTCGACAACTTTTCATAGACAACGAGAACGTAACTATTCAGACTTCTGGTTGGGCTGCTTTATTACCACGTAAAAAAGTTGATACATTAATAATTACACAAAATTTGATTCATAATGGGAGTGGTTCGACCGGATTTAACCTATTCCCACAATTTTCGGCAAACGATAGCGACTATGTTGTGCTTAAGTTTGCTGGGAGTGGAAATTCACGGATTTCGGGACCTGGGCCTTGGTCGTCGATGCGAAGCCTTGTAATTGCAAAGAACGGTGGTTTATCCGATTCGGTCTTTGTCGAAACCAGTGCATTGTGTAACTTTTCGAGTAATTCAACTAAACACTTTTTTAAATTTGATGGTGGAGTATTAGTTCAAAATACTACTTCAAGCCCAAACAATCTATATATCTCTGGCTTTGATTTGCTGCCGGTATCTATGAGTTCAAATTCTGGATTAAGTATTTTTGATGGCTCGGTGCGGTCCCGAGCAACTATAACTACAAGTGCCAACACAATAATTCATCTGCGAAAGGGAGATTTGTATGTTGGAGAAGCCCATCCTTTGAGTACAATTTATGGTAGTTTCCTTTATAATACTGGTACAACTGTAAGAATTGATACTGGAACTTTCAACGTTGCTCGTGCATTTGCTCGTGTGGAAACTAATTCCACGGTTGATTTCACACTTCAACCCGCCGGAATTGTAAAAGTGAATACCGTCGGTTTGGGAAGTTACGACCCGACGAAAATCGGGTTCGATATTAGTAATTCTGGCTCCTCATTTACAATGACCGGAGGACGAATTATCGTTACTAATGCACTTGGGACATCGCCTTCTTCATTCGATTTCCGCGTTAATGCACAAAATGGTAGCGGAATGACAGGAGGCACAATCCAATCGGGGGATACCTTGTTGACACCGAACAATACAATTATTAAGCTTGGTGGGACGTTCACAATTAAAGATTTGCATTTTGCAAACTCATTGTCGAATGCTGTAACTACACAAGTCGCTGAGCAAACCTTGACCATTGCAGGGAATTGGACAATCGATGCCAACCACACTTTCAATTTGAATGGAAATACGGTTATCTTTGGTGGTAACCTTACGAACTATGGCACATTTGTTGGGTCTCCTACTGGTCCAACGAGTGATAGTTGGCTGTTTGAATTGAATGGGAATAACGACCAAACTTTCTTTTCCAATTCATCTGCGTTCGATATTTATAATTTGAAAATTAATAAGAGTTCGGGAAATGTGCTGCTATCGGCATCTGGCAATTCTGATTTCAAAGTTCATAATACATTAGAGTTTGCTAATAGTAATAATGCATTTATTTCTGCTCCGATTCAAAGTGGGCGTTTTGTTGAATTAAGTCCAATTTCGGGAAGCACACCTACAATCCTTCGCAATGGAAAGGGGCACGTCGTTGGTCGATTGTATCGTTATGTAGGAGATGGTAACCAGAATGTTTTCTTCCCGGTCGGTGCCGATTCAATCGGCAGTTATCGCCCGGTTTGGTTCGAATCGAGCGGGACGGGAAATACTGCTGGTCTTGTTGGTGTAGTTTCGTTTAATTTGCAGCATCCTCGAATCAGCGAGGTGAATGTCGATACGTCGAAAATATTGATTAGATATTGGAAGGTTACACCCCCGGCAAATGGTGGTTATGCTCTTGGTTCTGGAAATACCTTCAATCTTAAAGTCCAGTTCCTAAATCCATCTGATTTCAAACCGGGTAGCGATTTGACAACATTCAAGATGTTGAATTTTAATCCTGCTTGCCCCGACCCACCGGCATCTTGCTCGAACAGTGGGATTTGGACTTTGTTGACTACCCCGGATAAAACCGATACCACTTTGCGAAGTACGGGGAATACCCTCTTCGGGGACTTTACTGCTGGAACCTTCTTGGGTGTTGTATTTTGGAGTCGTAACAATGGGTTTTGGAATAATCCTGCGACGTGGTCGCTTAAAAGTTACTACGAAGATAGTCTTCCTCCTCGAATTCCGAACCAAACTTACGATATTGTCAGAATTGGGAATGGTAAAACTGTTTCAATCCCCGATGGTTTTTCGCCAAATGTTAAGTCGGTATTTGTTGAAAAGGATAGTGTAAATTACTCCCCAGGAACGTTAATGATTTATGGAACTCTGGGGTATTTAGCTGGGCAAAATTTCGCACTCGAAGATAGTTGCACTATTGGCGTGCAAAATCAGAACGGAATTGCGCGCGTAGTCGATGGAAACATTGGTGCAGTGCAAACGAGTTCCCGAAACTATGGGGTAGGGAGATTCATCTTCTTCAACAGTTCCTCTTCAATGTCAACTGGATTAGGACTACCCGATTCGATAAAAACAATGATTATTGACAATACGTACTCGGTAAATAATTCAGTTTATTTGTCCAATTATGGTGGTGCTCCCGCTATTAAGATTGCCGATACACTTCTTGTTAAACAAGGAACTTTTAACGTTGGGAATAGGAATATGACGCTCTATGGTGTGATGATCCTCGATAGTAATTCAATTGAAGGTAAGTTTGAACCGACAAATGCCGAGGTTTCTTTCGACGGCTCGAATGAAAAGTATTTGATGCTGAAGAATCGTTCGGGTGCTCGCTTTTATAATCTAACCATAAACAATGGAAATCTAAATATTACTCGTCCAATTATTAACGATGCAAATCGTCAACATACTTTTATCGATAACAATTTGAATTTTTCCAATCCTAATACATATATCACATTGTTCGATAGCGTGAATCTTAAAGTTACTAATTCTTCGGCAACTGCGATTCAGAACGCCGACGCTAACCGTTTCGTCAAAACTTCACTTGCGAGTGGAATGCTTATTAGGGCTATTGCTACTGGTCAAACATATACTTTCCCTATTGGTTCTGGTAATATTTATGCTCCAGCGATTTTCGAAGCCTCTGCCTCTGGCTCGAACGGAACAATCGGTGTGCGAACTTCTCCGGGTCAAAGCACATACCAATTGGATGGACACCGAGGGCTTTCGCCAAGCACCGCAGCTATTTATATCAAACGCTACTGGACAATTGACAGCGTTACTGCCCAAATTAACGGAAAGTGGACTTTCTATTACGACGATAACGACGTGGTTGGCGACGAAACACAGATAACGAAAATCGGACGCTGGCGCCCAGCTTGGGAAACAACAGGAGGCTCGTGGGCTTTCCCATTTAATCCTTCAAGTATCAATACTACGAACAATACATTCGAAACTTCTACTAATTTTGCTTATTCTGGGTTTTACGGGGATTGGACTATCGGAAACGAAAATGCATTCCGTAGAATTCTATACAGCCGACAGTCCGGACCTTGGTCGAGCGACCAATCGTGGACATATTCGCCATCCCATAGTGGTCCAATTGCTGGGGTTGGTGTTTATCCTAATGCTCCCGACGATTCCTGTGTCGTTGGTGGTGGAAATAATGGAGTTGGAAATCACGAAATCACTTTGGATTTGAGCAATCCATTTAATGGCGGTGCGAACACCGGTGTTGCCGTTGGAACTGGGACTTCGAATACCGGGACACTTAATCTTGGAACTAATATCCTCGATGGCGATTATTTTACTCTCGGAGACTACTCATCGTTGAAAATAGGCTCTCCCGATGGAATATTTAACATTGGACAAAACCTTGGGAATATTAGAACTACTCAGTCGAGAAACTACAATACTAATGGGATTTATATCTACAATGCTTCTGGGAACCAAACCCTTGGGGATGGCTTGCCATCGACCGTCTATTCGTTTGTTGTAGATAATAGTGGAGCCTATCCAAATAATGTTCTTACTGTCGATAGGAACATCACTGTCCAAAAAGATTTGAGTGTTTTAAATGGAACGCTCGACTTGCAGACTTATTCAATGAATTCAGTGCCAAGTGGAACTGGAACCGTTACCCTTGGGGCAAACATTATGTTACGTGTTGGGGGAACAAATAATTTGAGCAATACAATCAACAACTACTCGAACTACAACATAAACACGACGAGCATTGTACATTTCAACGGCACAAACCAGACGATTTCATCTTTGCCAACGAATTTGACCCAAGATTTTGTTAATAATATTGGTGGATTAGGTACTGTTTGGCTTTCGAATTCTGGCACAAAACTTGTAACTCAACCACTGTTAATTCGAGGTAATTTGGTTACATTTGTTGGGATTACTTTGCAAAATAATGCAGGAGTCGATGCACTTTCGGTGCGTGGAAGTATTATCAACAATGCGTCGATATTCAACGAAGGAGTAATTGAAATTGGAAACTAATTGTTTCTATATAACGTTTGAGAGACTTGCAAAAAATGTTACTTCCGACATGTTCTCCTTTCTTGTCATTCTGAACGAAGTAAAGAATCTAAAAAGAAAGGAGGTTGCTGATTTGTCGGTTCTCTCATTGCATCGATATGACAATCTTTGTTATGTCATTCTGAACGAAGTGAAGAATCTGGTCTCATTATGTTCAAAATTATTGCTATTACGAGGTTCATTTAGAATTACAAAGGTTGATTCATCGCTCTTCAGCCCTTTGTTTAACTTGTTGATTATATTAAGTATAACTACGTATTCAATTTACATAAAATATTTTTAATTTTGTATCACAAATTGGTATCGATATGAATAGAAACTCAAAATTAAGTTCAACAAATAAGGAGGCGGCTATGTCGCAAACAAAACACATTCGAGGCTATTTGTTAGCCGTTTTACTTCTTCTCGCTTTCGTTTCGTCTGAACTCTTCTCGCAAAACTTTACAAACAATACGGGCGGTACCTACCAGGTGGGGACAACTACGGGAACAATCCGTATGCGTTCCAGTGGCGGTCAATTCGATGGCAGTGCCCCACTCGGCACAACTTCTGGAACACGTATCCCCGGAACCGTGGTTTGGATTTCTAATAGCGGTTCTCCAATGACCGTTGGAGCGGGTGGACCCTATTATTATACCAATCTCGGAACCGATGGCACTGCACAGAAGAACTTCACAACCGATGCCTATATCTCTGGCACATATAACCCTCAAAGTGGTAATAGGAACTATGGCACCGTTACAATCCACTACGATGGAACTTCCGCACAGACAATTGCCGGAGAAAATGCTACTAATGGTGGTGGCTACTATGGGTTGGACCTAGTCAATTCCGGAGCTAAAAGTGTTTCTTCAGGGACAACAGTTTTAGTAACCAATGTTTTAACACATTCCGGTGGCGATTTAACCAATAACGGGACTTTTAACTTAAACAATACCGCAGCGAGTACTTCATCGGCAAACATTACAAACAATGGAACTTGGAATTTCCAAGGGAGTGGTACCTTTACCAATACTCCTACCTTTACTAATAACTCTGGTGGTGCCGGGGGTGGAGTTTACGTTTCGGGGACTGGCGCGCTTACGTTTCAAGATTTTACCAACACCAGTGGGGCATTCACTCTAAATGCTAATACCACTGTTTATTTGACAGGATCGATTACCCGAGCGGCTGGGACGTTTACTTTCGATTGCGCTTCTAATTTCCATTATTCCGGTGGAGCACAAACGATTCTTGGAAATGTTAACCCGGATTTTCAACAATATGGGAATCTTTTCCTCGAAGGAACTGGTGCCAAAACTGCTGGTGGCAACATAAGCCTTTGTGCTAACTTAAGCGTTACCCAAGAGGTCGATATGGCTCCTGGCTCCAATGATTATATTTTAACAATGCTAAACACTGGCGGTGGCGCAACGGTTTCCTACACTGGAAATGTCGAGGTTCGTGGTAAATTCCGCTGGCAAAATATGTCCACAGGAACAGCGTATGTTTTCAACAATGCGAACACTCAGGTTACTTTTTCCAGTGTTCCAACTTGGTTCCAACTTGACGTTCGCCAGCAGACAACCCCAACTAATATGAACAACTTCGATTTGACAAAGGATATTCGTCGAAGTGTTACCGCTAATTTTAATGGGACAGGTACTATAAGTTCTTTGAGAATAAGTTGGGAATCTTCTGATGAAGATGGTAGCTTCAATGGTGACCGTAATCTCGCTCGTTTTGCCGAAGGATATAGTCCAGGTGCTAACCACGACAAATTAGTTCGAACCGGTGCTACTTATACTCGCAGTGTGAGTGGCGACCCACGCTATATTACTTATGCCGGTGGTTCGGGACCAGGTATCGACTTAATAGCCGCCGGTGGTGGTGGGACGGTTACTCAATTGTCCGATGGCTCGAATATTTTGATTACAACTACGCCATTGACAATCATCTCGGTTACAAATGGGCGCTGGACAAATCCCGGAACTTGGGACGTTGGTGTTGTTCCGACTGCTAACGATGACGTCGAGATTCGACATATTGTTTGGACTGGTATTGACCAAGCAGTGTTTGGTGGTTCCGCCTGGACCGATGATGAAATCGATGGTTCGAATAGTGGAGATGCTGGTGCAGCCGCTAACAAGATTACTATTGGAAATTACTCCGGAGCTACATTAGTAATCGGGAACCAAGACCCAACTATGGGGACTGGTGAACGTATCTTCCGAACCAGACTTGTTGCTGCTCCTAACTATGGAGCTCCCGGAATCTTTAACAACAACACTAATGCTAATAGTGGTGATGGAGACGGTACAAGTGCAACAGGCTTGAATGGTCTTTGGGTTCGAACTCCTGGCCAGTTTACACCCGTTTTGGGAACTTTGCAATTGACCAACAACGGTTCTGTTGTTAACCGAAGCATTATCGAAATTGGTCAATAATTGTTATTATAAAGCAGGGGGCCTTTTACGCCCCTTGCTTTTAATTCTAAAAAGAAAATATGATAAAAATGAAAGTTCCGAAGAAATCAATGATGGAGTTTACCGATTGGGATTCTGAACACAGCGGAGAATTTACAAAAGAGAAAGATACGAGCTTCTTCGCTGTGTTCAGAACGACAGAATGGTTACGTAGGAGTTTTATAATATCGTTCCTTTTAGTCTTTTTTAATATTGTCTCACTTTTGTCGCAAGGTGTTTCGCTGGATAATACCGGTGGTAGAATATATAACATTGGGACTCTTCGTATAAAATCTGGCCAGGTTAAGAACTTGAACGACACAATAGATGGTCGAGTCGAGTTTACCTCGGTTGTTCCTGCTTTTACCCAAGATGTGCCGAACATTGTTTATAACCAGTTGCTTCTAAGTGGCTTGGGTTTGAAGATTATCGATACTGTTCGTAAAGTTAGCAATTTGCCTGTGCCTTTGGTTACACGCGATAGCCTATTGCTGATGGACTCTACAAGGGTTAACCTTTTCCGGGGTGATGTTTGGGCGCGTGGCTCTGTTGCCAATTCAAGTTCAATTATTGGCAGCAAAGAAATTCGACTAATTGGTGAACAGCCGCAGGAAATTTGGGGTTGGGGAAATTTTCCTGTCTTAAATCTCGATAATCCTTTTGGTGTAACTGTTATCCGAGGTGGGGGGTTCCGTATCGACCAACGACTTGTTCTTTCACGTGGCGAGTTTCGCAACTCCGTTTCGAATAATTTCTCGCTGGGCGATTCTGTTACAGTTGTTCGCTATGTTGGAGCATCTCTTTCGGAAAAACCTATGTTCGGTCGAAGTGTTAATATCCAATATCGAGGACAAGGGAAAATTACTTCTGGTCCGGAGTTACCCGATGATGCTTCGACATTGAAGAATATGGAAGTCTATACAACCGATGGACTCGTTTTAACAAAAGATGTGACTGTCAATGATACTCTACTGCTTTCCTCAACTGTCTATACGGAACCGAGTGATACCGAACGTTACGTTTTGACCCATACTTCACCCAATGACCCAATTTTCGCAAATTCCAATGCAGAAATAGATGGTAGTTATAGGAAGACAAATCTCCGAACCGATTCTACAAAAATTTTATTGAACAATATTTATACTTACTTTGTATTTCCAAATCCAAGTTCTACAAATGGAGCAAGCGAAATAACACTTCGAGTTAAACCGCGCACATTCCCTTCCTTGCCCGCTGGGGACCAAAAAGTTCGGCGTTCTATTAGTCTTTCTTCGCGCGACATTTCTGGGAATCCAATTTCGGCTATTTATCCCATATTTGGTTATGGTTGGCGTCACTCTTCCGATACTTCTATTGACGAAACGAATGGGTTAGATATTTATAGACTTAAGCTACAATGGTGGGATGGAAACAATTGGGTTGATGTTGGCGACGAAGATATTGTTCAACTCGATACGATTAATGGATGGGCATATAACGTTGTCAAAAGGTCAAATGGGATTAACCAAGGGGAATTTGCTATCGGAAGTTCTTGGTATGCTCCGATTGCTTTTTGGGGCAAAGCGATTTTAGAGGGAGCCTGGCGCGGCGGAACGATGGCTAATGATTTACAAAAGAGAAACCTTTTACCATCGACACCTCCCGATATTTTTCCTTACAATCGCGACCCACAGCGAGCAAATATAGTTGTAACTAATTTTCCGGATTCAGTTGTCGATTGGATTGTTGTCGAGTTCAGAAGAACATATACAGACCCGAATCCGATTATTTATACTTGCTTTTTAAAGACCGATGGCAGTATCGTTGGTCGAAATGGGGAATATCCTATTTCACAAAAACAAATTAGATTTGATTCTGGTAAAACAGATTATTTCGTAGCGATTTTACACAGGAACCATCTTGGAGTTATTACCGAGGAGCCGGTTAACCTTCGGGATTCTATCGCTGCTAAGTTGGATTTTACAAAAGCCGAGCTGGTAATGGGACGGGAAGGCTCGATGAAACCATTGGCAAAAACTACTAACGACGAAATAATCTTTGGGCTTTTCGCTGGTGATATTAATTCCGATGGCATTATCGATATTTTCGACCAAAATGATATTTGGCTGAATCGTGACCTCGAAGGTTATCTTCTTTGGGATGTCAGTTTAAGCGGAATTATAACTACTCGCGATTTGAACTTTGCATTTAACAATAGGAATCGCAAATCCCTTGTGCCTAAATAAAACGATGAAAAAATTACTCTTGTATATATTGTTTTCGACGGTTAATTTTTTTGGTGTTCACATACTATCCTTTGCGCAACCGCAAAAGTTATCCGAAGTAACCTTGGATAGTATCTATCTTGCGAAGCCCGATGAGTTGCAATTTACACTTCGGCTCGAAAGGGTTTCCGATTCTTGGAAATACTGGGCGAATGGGACATTTCAATTTGCCTTCGATAGTGCTGGTTACGATGTTTCGCCCAATCGCCATACAATCGAGTTGGTTCCCGGTTCGAGTAACTTGAATATAATCCCAATTCCGGGTGTTTTACCAACTGTAAGTTACATTGTTACTCCTAATGTTCTACAAGGACGATTTAGCATTACAGTTGCCGGACCCGAGAAGTTCGAGGATTGTATTGTTCCACCTTTAGATACGCAAGGAATAACAATAGGCAAGTTTATTATCCGAACAACCGATGGAAGTGTGCTTCCCGGAAAATTACGTTGGCTCGAGCCGTTTATTTACTACCAGGCGAACGCCTATAAAATTGACCACGATAGTTTACTTACCCCTTCTGTGGTGTTTGCAACTACAAACGATAATCTCGAAATGGATGATGGTTTAAATGTGTTTGTTGGTTACGAAACCCGAGAATTTCCCGGACTTCGAACGATTGTAAAAAATTTTAATGCTGAATATATTGGATTGAAACGAATTCTGTTGACTTGGGAAACGCTGAGTGAAGCCTATGTCGATGGCTTCATCGTTGTGCGAGGACTACGAACTTCAAGTGTTTCCGAACCAGAGTTAGTATATTACAAAGATACAATAGCCGACTATCGACGTACTGACCCCAAAAGTGCTGGCTTGGTAGGTTTAGGAACCTCTCCCGTTGGACGAGAATACACCGTTGACCACGATACCATCGAATATCGTGGGTTGGAATATTGCTATAAGTTGCTTTATCGGGATTTTTCGGGTAATTTAATTACAGCGGCTTATGATTGCGAAAGAATACCTAATTCGATTATTACGAGAGCGACCCCTTCGCCTAATCCATTTAATAGCAAGACAAACATTAAATATATCGTCGAAGACGATGTAATGCTCGATGTTTTCGTAAGCGACTTAACGGGAAGAATCCTTTTTTACTTGAAAAAAGGGGAGTATGTTGTCCGAGGTCCTCACAACGATGTGGATTTCGTTGCCGATTACAATGCCCAAGAAGGTTTATATAATGTAATCTTTATCGCATATCCAATAGATGACCCAACGGTTGAACTTTCGCGTGCCATTGTAAAATTGCAGTTAATTCGTTAGTAGGAGGGTGCAGTTTTGTGGAAAGAACATTTTCCCATTTTCAAAATATTGTACCTTCTATTTTTACTGTTTACCAGCTTTTGGGTTAATAATTATATTTCGTTCTCACAGGTTATTTCTCCAAGTAAATCGGATAGTTTAATAGCCGGTCGTATTGTTCATTTTATTTTTGATACAAAAGTTCCTGCATTGCATTCATTAAGTGTTTCATTGGGGTATTCACATTCTTGGTTTTGGCTTTTTCGGGATAGCCCGGCGGGAAGTTTTGAGTGGGAAATTCCCTTGCGCGACATCGACTCTGTGTCGTTTAATTACCATTCGATGAAATTCCATCCACCGGAAAAAATATATGAAGTCCAGTTTTCACATTCATCCGAGGTTACGTCTGTTGATTTCGCTGGTAATGATTATTTGTTTTTGACGTCAGGATTGGATGGAAAGATTTTCGTTTGGGATTTACAGACCAAAATAAAAATTGATTCTCTCGATTTGTCGCCAAGCAAAATCTATAATGCTAAGTTTTTAGGTAATTCAAACAAAGTTATTTTTTCACGCGATACTGCACTTATGATTTGGGATAGAAGCACCGGGGATATAGTAACGATTGCAACAAAATTGGGAATTATTCGAGCTATTGCCGTAAATTCAGCGATGCAATTAATAGCATTTGGTTCTTACGATGGCAGTTTCGAAGTCCTTGATTCAAATCTGAATATCGTTTTTAGTTATCAGAATGATACACAAATTTATTCTACTCGATTTTCCTTCGACGGTGGGCTTGTTGCTTTCGGCGATTATAATGGAATTGCCTATATATTTAATCTTGCAAATGGGGAGCAAATCTTTTCTTTGAATACAAGTTACAATGGGAATATAAAAAACGTTGTATGGTCGCTGGATTTTTCCGATGACGACGACTCACTTTTTGCAACTGCTGGTATCGATGGTAAGGTTCGAATTTGGGAACTTAAAAGCGGGAGTTTGGTTGATTCTTTCCCTAATCATTTGTTTCATATTAGGAAAGTTTTCTTTGGCAGAAGAGACCAAGTTGTAACTTCTGCTTCGCTCGATAGTTCTCTTCGCCAGATTTACTACCCACGAAAATTCGAAATCCATCCTTCCTTGAAAGAAAAATCAAGTATTATTTCCGTGGGTTTTAGTGGGGACGAAAGATACTTTGTCGTGGGGCTTCGCAATGGGGGAATTTCAATTTGGAAAAATTATGAAATCGAGGAGTTCCAACAGAAATTGACTCTTCCGTATTTCATTCCGATGGTAGCGAAATCTATATCTTTTGAAATATTTCCCAATGAAGTTAAATATGTTCCACTCCTTGTTCAAAATCCTTTGCAAGTTGAACTAACGGAATTTCTTTCCGACAGTTCTTTTGCAATTGTGCATATTCCTTTCGAGCACA
>CAZPSM010000003.1:40411-40644 GCA_964589125.1 uncultured Hyphomicrobiales bacterium
GTAGTTAGGCGAAGCGATACAGTTTATTCCCAACTCGATAACATTCGTTCGACCGATACTTTTGCTGTGTTGTATATTTGGTCGTTTACGCCGATGGAACAATGGGGTAAATTCTATTTAGAAAAAATTAATTTTCGAGGGAAAAGAAATTTGCTTTGGACTTTTCAAATAGATAGTATCCTTGTAGTTGAAAGGTGCAAGCCTTTGACGGGTATAAATCGGTTTGAATTAAT
>CAZPSM010000003.1:40698-44128 GCA_964589125.1 uncultured Hyphomicrobiales bacterium
TTTCCGAACCCAGCGAAAGATAAAATTTATTTCAAAATTTTTGGCAACAATAATTCCTTTGTAAGTATTAAATTAGTAGATTATTTGGGAAGAGAGGTGAAATTTTTGTTTAAAGGTTTAATGCAGAACAGGGTTACAGAGTTTGACGTTATGGTAGATGATGTTGCCGCGGGTGCATATTCTTTGGTGATGGAATACTATGGGCAAAAAGTGGCAAAAAAATTGATAATTCTTCGTTGATAGATAGTAAAATTAAAGTGGGTAGTTATTTATTAAGATATGTAATGCTGTTGTTGGTTCCTGCGTTGTTTGTTCGAGGTCAAGCACCGTATGGGTCATTTGTTGATTATAAGGTTTTACCTTCGATGGATACTTTGGTTTTAAATCGTAGTTATGGCGATTGGTGGTATGGTTTATTTGCAACTGGTTCATTTAACGTGAACTTTGGAAGGTTATTTATTCCCGAACGCCCTTACCTTCCTGTTGATGATACTATAAATCGGTTATTGATACACGAAAGTAAGAATGGCTTTAATGCTTCTTCTGGCTTGATGGTAGAATATAATCCCAAGGGAAGTTACTGGGGTGGGGCTTTACGTTTAACGTTTTTAGAAGGTCGATTGGTTAAATCTTATGCCGAACTTTCGAGCGAGAATCTTTTTTCTGCAATAATTGATTATCGGACAGTAGTGCTTTCTCCATCAGTGCGTTACAATTTTTCTATTGAAGGCTTGCATATTTTTGGTGGTCTCGACATAGAATATTTATACGGTAACAAATCCAAGTTGGAGCAAACTGAATTTAAAGACGGAACAAGAATTGTAACCGATTGGGTTCTTTCGGCAACTCCGAAGAGTTTTCGCTTCGGATTACATATAGGAGCAGGATGGGATTTGTTGTTACTCGATGTTGCGCAATTAATTCGAGTGCGATGGAAGCCATATACTAGTCTTCATTACGGGACAGCATTTTTTAGCGGATATAATTCAAATTTGAATACGCTATTTTTACGTGCTGGGTTGGCTGTAAATTTCGGGCCCGACGAGATTAATTCCGAATATCACAAATTTGACCCTACGTATGTGAAGCCACCGGAAGCAATTGTATCTACTCCATCTATTCTTCGTCCCGGCGTGTTTTTCCCCGGGTTCATAAAACCTATAGAGTTTCCTGGCGTCGAGCTAAACGTTGTCGATATATCAAAAATTAAGCAAGAACTTGGGCTTAGTGAACAGGAGCGTGTGGCAGGCGAAATAAAGGTTCCGGAAAGGAAGGAAACCCCAACTTTTCAGCCGGGTCAACCAATCGTTTTGCAGCAATATCCGCGTTCCGAGGTAACTACCTTGACCGAAGGAATGAAGAATCTTTTGGATGCTTTGGCTGAATTTTTAATAGCAAATCCCGAATACAAAATTGTTATCGAAGGGCATTCCGATAACCAAGGAACGCCACAACAGAACCTTCAACGCTCACAACAACGTGCTCAAGAAGCATATAATTATCTAATTAAAAGGAAGGTGAATAGGGATAGGATACGATGGTCCGGTCGTTCATCCTTCGTTCCAAAAGCCGATAACTTTACCGAAGAGGGACGACGACAAAACAGAAGAATAGAAATTTTGATAATAAAATGATTTGTTTAATTTTTAAGTTTGAGCAATGGAAACAACAAAACCAAAAGGAATGATTTGCATCGTCGAGGATAACAAGCCAATTTCCAAACTTTTTGCTACGATACTCTCCAAATCTGGTTTCCAAACGATTGAGTTCGACACTGGACGAAAAGCATTAGAATGGATTGAGAACAATACCCCCGACTGCGTTCTTACCGATATTCTTCTTCCCGATATGAATGGAACTGAACTACTCGAACGAATTCGAATGGAACCGAATAGGAATGCAATTCCCGTTGTCGCAATTACTGGTTTAGCCCAAGCCGGCGATAAGCAAAAGTTTCTCGAAATTGGGTTCGATGGATATATTCCTAAACCCATTGATATTGCTTCGTTTGCAAGCGATATTGAAACAATTATTTTTAATAAACAAAGAAAGTGAGAACGATGGAACCACAACAGCAACCGGAAATCACAACTTATGAAACAATTTTACGAAGAGCGACAAAAAAGCAGAAAGGGGCGTTTTCGCTGGCTCGAACTTATCCGGCATTCATAATCCTTCTTGCTATGATTGGGTTGAGTTTGTTTATTTATTATAATTTTGCTCAAAAAGCCCGAGCTGACCGTCAAGTTGCTTTCGAAAAAGCAGTTAATTCAGTTATGACAAGGTTCCAGATTGCATACAACGGGCATCTTCAGGTTGCCAATTCGATTCGTTCGCTATACGATAATCTTGTGCAAGTGGTTCGTGATTATTTACTCCTCTATGCGACTGTTCCAACACAGACTTACCGTTCTATCCTTGGGTTTATGTCTGTTCAAAAGGTTACTCGTTCACAGTTGACCGAGTTTGAATATTATGTGCAAGGGCAAGGATACCACGATTATAAAGTTCATCCCGATTCCGGACAAAGTGTTTTTCTCCCAATTGAATTTATTATTCCCGAAGAACCGAATAAACACCTTCGTGGTTTGGATGTTGGTAGTGTTGAAGGGATAAATTATTGGTTGCAAAAAGCAATTGGACAAGGTGGTCCAATCGCTTCGAAAATTTTCAATTTTCGCGGGAACGATACTTTAAGTATCTTCCTAATTTATCCCGTTTTCGATAGAACTGTGCCACATCAAACCTCTCGCCAAAGACGTGAAGCATTTAAAACAGCCATTCTTATGGAAATTAACGTTCCCCTTTTCTTTAAATTTGCTCTTGGTGGGGGTGTCCCGACCGATAGCCTTATTGCTTTTAATTGTTACCAAAAAGAAGATGATGGGTCGAGAACGAAACTTTTTGTGTCGTCGAACTCTAAACTTTTAGAAGGTGGTTTTATTCCTTTATTACGTCAGACGAGCGAATTTAATTTTCTCGATAAGAAAGTATTTATCGATTTTGCTACCGTTCCCGATTTCGAGAGCCCATTTCAGCGTTATTTACCCTTGATGGCTCTTGGGGTATCATTACTGCTTTCTTTTATCCTATTTGGGTTCGTTATATCTGTTCTGACAGGTCGTGCACGTGCTATTGACCTTGCTGAAAGAATGACTCGTTCTCAGCGTCGAATAGTTGAATCCACAAAAGATATTATCTCTGTTCTGAACTTTGAAGGTGTTTTACAAACAATAAATCCAGCTTCTGTTGTAGTTTTGGGATATGAGCCAGTTGAGTTAATCGGAAAAAAAATCGACTTACTTTTTGCTAAATCAAAGGATTTAGAAGATTTTTATTCGAGTATGAACGATGTAAAGGACGAGATAACACGCAAGGTAGATTATTTGATGAAATCGAAAACCGGTGCCGAACGATGGATAAGTTGGTC
>CAZPSM010000003.1:44159-52459 GCA_964589125.1 uncultured Hyphomicrobiales bacterium
TGGGCGTGATATAACATTGGAAAAACTTCGAGAGTTAGAAGAACATATCAAGGTTAAACAAACACTCCTTGCCGAGCAAATATCCCGCGAGGCAAGCGAATTTAAATCTTATTTTATGGCAAAGTTCAGTCATCAATTGCGCAATATTCTTACAACAATTGTCGGATATCATCAAATTTTAGCCGAAAAAAAATATGAAAACGAAGAAGAAATGCAACTATACCTTTCTCTTGCAATGAAAGAAACACAGGACCTATTAAGCACATCTTCGGATTTATTCGACGTTGCTGCTTTCGGGCAAGACAGTTCGAAGGTTCTTAGCACCGTTAACATTGTAAATACGATGAACGAAGCGCTAGTTCAGTTCCAACGGAAATTCCCTTCGAAACATATTCGGATTATTTTTGCCGATAGTAGTCAATCTGCAACTGTTGTTAGCGAACGTGGGGAGCTTCGTGATGCATTCGAAAAACTTTATACTGCTTTTATTGATGATGCTGAACAATTAGAATTAAATGTTCAGATTGTCGAGAGCGACATTGAAGGTATTGCCGAAATCCAAATCCTTGCAACACCAAACGAAACCGTCGAGAAAATGATTCGAATACACAATGAAAATATTAATAATTTAATCGAGGCTTTGCGCTACGAAAACGATAGTATTTTGCTCAATATGGCTATCTTTGGTTCGATGATTCGCATCCTCAATGGCCAAGTTCGATTCGACACTCTTGGAACAGAGGGAAACTTCGCTTCTATTATTTTGCCAAAAAAGCAATAAATAAGCAACATACTCACGATTGTTATCCCGAACAAAGCGAAGAATGACAATGTAAGTAATAACGCGGTACCCCGTTCTGTATGTTTTAATTGTTTGGAGCGCCAGAGTCTATCCATTTTCTAATTTGAGCGATGTAGCAATTATTTAGCATAATCTCCTTGGAAGGCATTGGCACAAAACCAATAGAATGAGTAATTGAACCTAAAAGTGTACCATCGTCAACTTTCCTTTTCACATTTGCATACTGGGTTAAATCGAGATTTCCTTGTGGCTGTGTGGTGCTGTGGCATCCATAACAATTGTATTGGAAAATTGGGACAATGGTTTTGCTATAAGTAATGTTGGTTGTGTCGCATCCTTTGGTTCCGGGAATAGGAGATACACAGTCTTTGTCTTGAGCTCCTTCGGCAATCCAACGAATAATAAGGTCAATTTGTTCTTGCGAGAGTCGATTTCGTGGAGGTGGTGGCATTCGCTCGTCATCATCGCCATTATTACTACTTTGTTTTGTTATAACTTTTACTACCTTGCTTTTGCTTGGATTTCCCGGTACAATTCCCTTCTTAATAATGTTCGAGTAACTATCGAGCACATATCCTTCTTTGTGATTTTGGGAATCATGACAGCCAGCTACTGCACAATTAGAATAAAAGATGGGGAGAATATCGCGTTTGAAACAAATTCCCGTGTCCTCTTGCGGTTGAGGTTGGTCGGTATGAACTACGATATGAATGGTTCTCGTAACTCGGGTATCAATTTGGGGAAAAACTTGTATAAAAGTTTCAATGCTGTCGAAAGGGATGGAATTGGGTGCAATGTATAGGGCTTGTGTGTTGGAAACTGGGAGAATCTTTCCGGTTCCGAAAACTTGCCAAATTAATGTTTCGTTCCTGCCGATTTTGTCGAAATCGATTTGTTCATAATCAAATTGCGCTGACGCAGTAAGTAATACACTGTCCCCGGTGGTAATTGAAGCAACTTCGGGGGACACCATAAGTCTTGCGTAAATATTTGCTTTTGGGGGCGATGATGTTCTTTCCAAACACCCAGAAATAAAACTCATTGCTACAATAAGGCAAAAGTAGAAAAAAGGTAAACCGCTTTTCTTATTCGTACTATGGTGCATATGTTTTTACTCCATACTTTTCTTTGAACAAATTATTATAATGGATAATCCCATTTGAATCGACAACGAGATATGGGACATCATTTGCAAGTTTATGTTGACAGAATAAATCAATACCTACAAGAAAAACATACTTTGCAAGAACAGTAGCTTCCTCGACATTTGGGAAGAGAACGGTTACACTTTGTGCTTTATCGCCCGGAAATCCGTCGCGGGGGTCGAGAATATGATGGTATCTTTTTCCTTCAATTATTGCGAATCGTTCATAATCTCCACTTGTTGCAATTCCGATTCCGGTTGCTCGAAACGAAGCAATGTAGTCGTTGGGTTTTCGTGGATGTTTAATTCCTATGTTCCAATCTTGACCTTGTGAATTTGAACCCGATACAAATATGTCTCCACCTGCATCAATAAGAAAATCTCTTATGCCAAAACTTTGCACTATTTTGACAGCCCGGTCAACGGCATAGCCCTTTGCAATTCCACCCAAATCGAGTAATATTCCTTCTTTTTTAAATCTAATAGTTCTATTTTTGTTGTCAAGTTCAATATATCTATAATTGACGAACTCCATATATTCTTTTATAATTGTTGAGTCGGGGATTTTAATTTCACGGTCGGAATTAAATCCCCATAGTTCTGTTAGTTTCCCAATTGTAATATCGAAAAGTCCTTCATATTTTTCTGAATAGTATACAGCGCGCTCGAAAAGTTTGAATGAATCGCTATCGAGCGGGATGCTCTCTTTGTATGCATTGGAATTCACATAATTCAAAAGCGATTTAGGATTTTGAAGACTGTAAAGACTATCTATTCTTTCGATTTCCTTAAACGCTTTATATAGTACTTTTTTACCAAACGAAATATCGCTAACGATAACTTTGCTTTCAATTAGTGTCCCAAGTAAAAACTTGCTTGCATAGACTTCGTAGCGAACAGAGTCCAGGTTTGCCCAAGCGAGCGTTGAGTGAAAAAGCAAAATAAGAAGTGCTTTAATAGGTTGTAGCATCATATCTCGTTTTTCCCCCGAGTTCAATCATTATTTGATTAGGAACACAAATTATTTGCTCACCGACTCGATAGATTTTTCCTCTCTGCTCGCAGTTTTTGTGTTTACAACTACTATCTTCAACCCATACTTTACCACCGGAAATGTTGGCATAAAGTTCTCCGCTGCTCGAAGCGATATGAATTCGTTCTTCAGAATTCAACGGTATTTTTTCAATTAACTTAGCATCAGAAAAAATTAAAACTGATTCTGGTTTCGACAAGTTAGGCATTGTAAATGTTAAAAGAATTGGGTTAGAAACATTTCTTGGTAAATTCAGCTTTTTAGCAATCAAGACAATCGGATTGTTGCTATCTTGCGGGATCTGTTTGTAATTTATAATTCCTTCATTATTTGAAGCAACTATGTCTCCGACAAAGTTCCCTACCATTTCGAACTCTCGATATAATACACTTTTGGAAAAAAATTGCGGGATATACTGCTCAACGATTTCCAAGGCAACTTGAGGTTCATCGGTCAATATATAAAGGTTTGTCAGATTATAGTTAGCTGGGTATTTGGGTAATGGAAGCAACTTTCCACCAATGGTTAACCCACTGATAATAGTTGCATTAAAGATAAACTGACGTCTATTCATGTTATTCCTCAAAAGTTGTATTTCACACCAAAATTAAAAATCCAAGCATAAAGTTTTTCGAGTCGGCTATGCCAATCGGGCGAGTTGGTTTTCCGATAGTAAAAAGTTAATGTTGATTTTAAAGTAATATTTTCATTATTGATTGGTGGAATAAGACTTCCATTAACATCAAGATTCAATTCAAAGTTGTTGGAATGCTGAGCATTTAGTTTGCTATCTACGGACATATACTCTTCGACTGCATAGTATTGGGGTTTAAAGAAAAAGGCTTTTGTTTGGAAATATGAACGCAAATTGCCGCCAACAATCATTTTTTCATCGAAGAACATTTGCTGGAAGCCAATATCGATTGTATGAGATTTTGTGTTCCAATCGTCAATGTAGAAACGATAGCCAACTTTCAATGCTGAATTTTCTCCTACAAGGTAGTTTGCCCGAATACTTCCAGCATAACGGTTACGTTTGTTCGGATAAATTGGCTCATAAAGAGAAAATAAATATCGAGCAGTATCTATTATTGTTACAACTTGATAAGGGTCGATTAGCAGACCGTGTGAATAACTGTAGTATGCTTCGGCTTGGGCAATTAAATCTGTTGAAATTACTTGTGTGAAGCCTAAACTAAATTCGTAAACATCCTTTCGTTCCTTCCAACTTCGAATTTGTGGATATATCCAATCCCATCGTTTTACAAAAGCAACTTGAATTATTGAATTTTTCAAAGCGAACGGGATAGACAGATTGCCTGCAACTGTTTCGCTCGTATAATCGTGTTCGATGCTAAAAATATTGCTTAGTGAAAAAGAAACTTCATCGAAAAAGTACGAAAATCCGACAACAAATTCATGGCGTACTTCATCGGGGTAATTATCGCCACCACCAGTTCTCTTAGGTGTAGCCGAAGTATATGCATCCAAATTGTTCTTCAACGAAGTTGTCGATTTTACACTATCGAAGTGACTTCGCATCGACGCTGCTGTTACAACATCAATTAAATATTTAGTGTGTATTGATGTTGTGTTTGTTAAATTTTTTGACATATTAATAGAAGGGTAAACGACGTTGACTCCGAAGTTATCGAAGTATCCATTTATATCAAATTCAAGCGATTCCTCGGGTATGTCTTCGCTCCAACTTTGGGTTGTTAAGATAGAAGCAACAAAAAAGAAAAGTGAAGCAATCTTAACCACAGCCGCAGCCCCCACTTTGTGAACCAGTTGCTCCCGATGAACCTTCTTTGAATTCTATATAATGCAAAAGTATGCCTTTCTTTATAGGGTCTTTATCGAAAATCATTATCGGTTTCGACAAATTGCCACGTTCCCAAGGCTGGACGGTTACACACGAGGTAACAAAAACTCCTAATATCAACACTGTGAACAATGTTATTAAAATTTTTCTCATTCTTCACTTAAAAGTTGTTCAATAAGCTTTCGGTAAGTTCCTTTGTCTTCTTCCTTAAACCCGATATGCCTGTATCTAATTATTCCTTTTTTGTCTATGAATAAGGTTGTTGGCATACCAGAGACCTTGTAGGCGGTAGGTGTAGTGCCTTTGGGGTCCCAAAGCAATGTAAAAGAGGGCTTTGTGCTTAGTTTTTCGATAAATTTTTCGATATTTTCTTGCTTGGCGTCGAGATTTATTCCGACAACTTCCAATCCTTTGTCTTTATATTTTTCGTGGAGTTCCTGCAGAAATGGCATACCCAAACGGCAGGGCCCACACCAACTAGCCCAGAAGTCAACAATTACGACCTTTCCAATTAGTGAGGAAAGTTTAAAATCGTTACCCGCTTGGGTGCGGATAGCAATTTCGGGTGCCTTTGTTCCTTCTTCTTGAGCATAAGAATAAAAATTAGTCGATAGAAAGGCTAATGTAAGCCAAAAAGCAAAAGATAAAAATTTCATTGTTCGACCTCTCCTGAATCTGAGTTATACCATAGTTTCCCGTGGCATTGATAGCACGAAGGTGCGAATTTAATCTTGTTGTTGTAGCGAGCAATTCCACCGCGAAGGTCAAAATGGTGGCAACGAGAACTTGCGCAATTCACTTCTCCTGTCTTTGTGTCGAATCCATAGGGATAGAAAAACGATTCTTTATGGAAAGCAGTTTTTAATCGAACGGTATGACCTTCGGGCAATTCCCTTTTGTCTTCATTTGGGAAAAAACTACCTTCGCAAGAAAGTAGTATGAAAGCAAAGATTATGTGCACCCTACTTACTTTCATGAGAAAAAATGTTTTTATAAAAAATTAAAAATACATTAAAGATAGTAACGATGAAGTCTGGATTTTGTTACAACTATGTGTCTTGTCAATTTCCGATTGTATTACTTTTCACCTATAAAGATTGTTGAACCATAGGAAGTTTCGTGTTTATGGATGTTGGAAAACCAAGCTTCTTTCAATAGGAGGATAATCTCTGTTTCTGTGTATAAATCGCCTTCCGAAGTAAACAGAAGCAAATCCAACGATTGCATAGTAGCAAATATGGGCGAAACTCTATCGCTATCGAACAAGGATTCTTGAACAACCACCTTGCCTTTTGTTCGCAAAGCATCGAAAACTTTGTTTAATATTCTTAAACTATCGCGGAATGAATATAGCCGAAGGACATTCGAAACAATAACAAGGTCGTAATTGTTCCCAATTTCGTCAACAAGAAAATCCCCCGACATTGTTTTCACAAAACCATTGAATCCTTTTCTTTCTATAAACTTTTCTGTGAATGGAATTATTTGTGGGTAATCGAAAAGTGTTAAGTCAATGTTGATATTGTATTTAAGGATTTCCATTCCGAGCGTTCCCGAACCGCACCCTAAATCCAAAACACGAATAACCTTCGACAAATCGAGATATTTGATAAATTCAGGTGCTTGTCGATTGGTTCTCCAATTCATTAATCCGAGTATTGATTCAATGTCGGAAGAATCGAGGTCATTAAATGTAAATGTTTTTCGGTTCTGGTTCATACGGATAGTCTCGGGAAGCTCCAGCCAGTGTCTAATAAAAGTTTTAAATGGTCTAAAGTTACCTATATAATTGGGGCTTCCTTTGACAAGGTATTCACGTGTTTCTTTGGTATTCAAGTATTTTAATCCGCTTCTTCTTAAGAAACCATTGGCGACCAATGCATTCAGCAGACGCCTCAAAGCACGTGGCGAGGCTCCAATATCGTTCGCGATTTCCTCGGCTGTTTTGAAATCGTCCCCAATAGCAGTAAAGATATCTAACTCACAGGCTGTAAGGAAGATTATACTTAATTGATACGAAAGCGAAGTGGAAAAAAACTTTTCCGCGATTGGGTCGAAACCGAAGGGCGTTGGCTCTTTTTTCATTGTTTATTATTACTTTATTTTTAGAATACAATATAATCAAAAACTTTATTTTTCCAAAATATTTTTTAATTCTTTGACCACAACGACAACATCGGGTTGGTTTGTCCCTTTAATTTCTGGTAGTTCACCACTTGAATAATTGGGCTCGACAAAAATTTTGCCTTTGCTCCTCACAAGTGAATTTACAATCTTTTCGACTTGGGGTAATCTGGAGTCGACCAGTTGCTTGATTCTATCGGCTGGGGGTTCATTAATTACTGTTTTATAATCTACGATGGTTTTCTTCTTTTTTTTCTCCTTAACTACTGTCTTAACTTCTTCTTTGGATTGAGTCTTGTAGAATGTATCGAATGCAGTTACGTAAACAGTAAACTTTACGTTTCGGTTAAACTTTAAAACTTCGTCGAGGCTTCTGATTAGTTCGATGCCCTCCGAAGTTATACCAGATTCACCTGTTGGGAAGCAATCCCACTCGAATGCATTTAAACCAGGGGTTAAAAGCTTTACTTTAAAATCTTTTTCTAACTCTGCATATTTCGATGTATCGGGCAAAGTAAACTTAAAGCTTGTGCGAACAACGTCCCAGTCGTAAAGAGTTGCCACTACTTCTTCGCCCGATTGAAAAACTTGTTGGTATGTTCCACTGACAGAATCTGATTTTATTTTGAACCATTTGCCCTTGTTCGTTTTGAACTCTATTATCACTCCAACGGGCTTATTTGTATATTCGTCGAACACGGCTCCCCTCAGCAAAACCTGGACCGAGTGGTTACCTAAAAACTGGGCAAAAGCCAACGAATAGAATAAAACAAATAGAGCAGAAAGCATAATTATTTTTTTCATAATTTGATTTTACTTTTAATTTAAATTTTAAAATTATTAAAAAAGTTTTAAAAATAAAATGGATAAAGATAAAAGAATCTATTTAATCGATGGAATGAGTATAGTTTTTCGAGCCTACCATGCTCTTAGTCATTCCAGATTGCGAACTTCGAGCAATGAACCAACTTATGCTGTGTTTGCATTTGCAAATATAATAACGAGTTTGCTCGAAAAGGAAAAGCCAGAATATATTGCAGTGTTGTTCGATACTCAAGAACCGACATTCCGCCATAAAATATTCCCAGAATACAAATCCAACCGCCAAGCATTTCCCGAAGACCTTGTCCCGCAACTAAAAAGAATCAAAGAATTGCTCGATGCTATGCGTATCAAAAGAATCGAACTACCCGGTTTCGAAGCCGATGACGTAATTGGAACAATGGCTAAACGCTTCTCAGCCGAAAGTTGGGAGGTGTTTTGTGTTACTAACGATAAGGACTTTTTCCAATTAGTCGACGATAAAATCAAAATTTATAAAACTGGAAAGAATGTAACCGAAGGACTCGAACTGATTGATAAAGAAAAAGTT
>CAZPSM010000003.1:52477-61969 GCA_964589125.1 uncultured Hyphomicrobiales bacterium
AAAGTTTGGTGTTCCTCCCAAAAAAGTTGTTGACGTTCTTGCTATTGTCGGTGACCCAGTCGATAATATCCCGGGAATCAAAGGAATCGGCGATAAAACAGCCATACCATTAGTTCAACAATTCGGTTCACTCGAAAATATATATGCAAAAATTGACGAAATTCCCAAAGAAAGTATAAAAGAAAAGTTCATAGAATATAAAAACGAAGCTTTTCTTTCGAAGAAACTTGTAACAATTGATGTAAATACTCCAGTAAGTTTTAACATAGAGGAACTGAAATTTCAAGAGCCAGATATAAATGCTCTCGACCGCCTCTTCCGTAGTCTCGATTTCAAAACCTTGCGCCAGCGATGGTTGGAGAAATATTCTTCCGAAGGTACTGCAACAGCCTCGTTAGATACATTTGAGTCACAATTTAAAACAATAGACAATATACAGAAAAGGTATGTTCTTGTAAATTCTACTGCTTTATTCGAGGAATTATTGCGAAAGTTTCAATCGGCAAGTTTTGTAGCCTTGGATACGGAGACGAGTTCACTCGACAAACAAAATTGCGAACTTGTAGGGCTTTCTTTTGCATTTACCGAAAACGAAGCCTTTTATCTTCCTGTATATGGATTGCCGAAAAACCAGATTGATAGCGAGAAAAGTTCAAAAAATACAATAGAAACCCCGAAGCCCAATCTTTTTTCACAGGATAACTATTCAACAGAAAACAAATGGAAAGAAATACACGAAGCTGAATACAACACGGCTCTTGGCTTCGAAGCAAACATTGCGTTATCGAAACTGAAGCCCTTTTTTGAATCCGACAAAATTGCAAAACTTGGACAGAACGTCAAGTTCGATGCATATATTCTAAAGCGATATGGAATCGACATTTCTCCAATCGAATTCGATACAATGGTTGCAAGTTATGTACTAAACCCCGACGAGCAACACAATCTTGATTCACTTGCAAAGAAATGGTTGGGATATTCCCCGATTTCTATAAGTAAACTTATCGGAGAAAAGAAGTCAAATCAAATATCGATGCGAGCGTTGAAGCCTGAAGACATTTCTGAATATGCATGCGAGGATGCCGATGTTGCTCTCAAATTGAGGAATATATTACACAAAGAATTAGAAAAAGAAAATCTTTTGAGCCTAGCGAAAACAATTGAATTTCCATTGATTGAAGTATTGACTCAAATGGAGTTCAATGGTGTGTATGTCGATAGAGAAATACTCAAGAGTATATCCGAAATTTTGAACGAGGAGGTTGCAAATGTCAAGCGAATTATTTTCGAAGAAGCAGGTGTCGAGTTTAACCTTGATTCTCCGAAACAACTTGGTCAAGTTCTTTTCGAAAAACTCCAGTTGCCGGTGATAGCCAAAACCAAGACCGGGTATAGCACCGATGTTGGTGTTCTAACTCAACTTTCCGAAAGTTATCCGATTGCAAGGAAGATTCTTGAATATCGTTCGATGACGAAACTTCTTTCTACTTATGTCGATGCACTACCGGGGTTGATTAACCGAGAAACGGGACGCATTCATACTACATTTAACCAGACAGTTACCAGCACGGGACGGCTTTCCTCGACAGAGCCTAATCTTCAAAATATCCCGATTCGAAGTGAGTTTGGTAAAGAAATTCGAAAGGCATTTACACCTCAAAATAAGCATTGGAAGATACTTTCGGCGGATTACTCCCAAATTGAACTTAGAATCATTGCCCATATCTCGGGCGATAGGAACTTAATCGATGCATTCAAGAAAGGGTTGGATATTCACGCTTCGACTGCATCTTTGCTGTTCGATAAGCCAATCGACCAAATAGATGCGAATATGCGTCGAGTTGCGAAAACAGTGAATTTCGGTATACTCTATGGGCTTGGAAGTTATGGGCTTTCGCAAAGATTAGGACTAAGCAGAACAGAATCACAAAAGATAATAGATGATTATTTGACAAAGTATTCGGGGATAAAAAAATATGTCGAGGATATAATACAGCAAACTGCAAAGAAAGGGTATGCCGAAACGCTTTGTGGTCGCCGCCGTTATTTCCCGAATATAACAAGCAATAATCGAAACCTGCGCTCCGCCGATGAACGTGCCGCAATCAACCTTCCAGTCCAAGGAACTGCTGCCGATATGATGAAACTTGCGATGATTAAGATACACAAAGAGTTAGCAACTCGTAAACTTCGTTCTATGATGACTCTACAAATTCACGATGAACTCGTTTTTGAAGTTCCCGATGAAGAGCTCGACCTTGTTGGAGCAATCGTCAAGGAGAAGATGGAAAGTGCTTTAAGTTTGGGTGAAGTACCGATTGTTGTGGATATAGGTATCGGAGAAAGTTGGTTCGATGCTCATTGAACCGTTTTGTTTATGTTCAATGATTGCATCCAGCAAATCTAAGGTAAGTTTGTCGCAAAGGAAGTAGCCATTATTGGTTAAACGAAGCCAATTATCTTGGCACGTTGCTAAACCTCTATTTACCCAATCGTCAATGATTTCCTTTGCCTGGGAATCTAACAAATGAACACTGTAATAAATCGCGATATACGGCAATTCTATTCCGCTTGAACGTAAACCAAGCATTATCTCTTCATACAATCGCTGTTCGAAGTTTAATGCTTCCGAACCTTCGATAGGTAAAGTTCCTTTCTTTAAAAGTGAAATATACTTGTTGATGCTTCGATAATTCCAGTAACGTTTTTCTTGGTAAAAACTATGGGCAGAAGCACCAAATCCAAAGTATTCACAACGTCGCCAATATTTTAGATTGTGTTGACATTCTTTGGATTTTTTAGCATAATTAGAAACCTCGTATTGGTTGAACCCCGCCGAACTTAGATATGAATTAATCGTTTTGTAAAAGGTATAGTCTTCATCTTCGTTTAAAGGCTTAATTTCTCCCTTTTGTAGTTTGTTGTAAAGTTTTGTTCCTTTCTCGTAAATTAGACTATATGCCGAAATATGCTGAATATCGAACGACAGAAGTTGCTCCAGAGTAAAAGCCAAAGATTGTGGAGTTTGATTGGGGAGCGAAAAGATTATATCAACATTAACGTTATCGAAACCGGAGTCGAGTGTTTGTTGAATCGAAAGTTTTGCTTCTTTGGCGGTATGTATTCTATCGAGGTATTTTAATTCTTCGTCTACGAAAGATTGGACTCCAATGCTAATCCGATTTATACCAAACTTTTTGTAATGTGGCAAGTTCCGAACAAAATTAGTTCCGGGATTGCATTCAATAGTAAACTCTGTTAAGTTCGATAAATCGAAGTTTTTACTGATGCAATTTATTATTTTGTCTAATTGTTCAGCGGTAAGTTTCGATGGGGTTCCACCACCGAAGAAAACTGTTTCGACTGGAATGTTTTTCCCATAAAGTTCCGCACGTCGAGATAGTTCCATACATAAAGAATTTATGTATTCATCGGTTTGAGCATCGTTTTCAATCGAATAGAAATCACAATAGTTGCATTTTTTTTCACAAAAGGGGATGTGGATGTACACACCAGCCATAAACTTATTCCAAATTGTATTGACGTATTTTTCTGTAAAGAGTTCTTTCGCTTATTCCGAGCGATTGAGCTGTTTTTTTTCTATTGCCTTTAAACTTTTTTAAAGAATACTGGATAACTTCGCGTTCGATAGCCTCGAGATTCGAAGACTCGATATCTATGTTGGCAACATTGTTCCCTTGAACGCTGTGGAATGTTTCGGGCTTTAGTTCAAAGATGTTTGAATTAATTAAGTCGATGCGTGAATTAAGTTCATTTAAAGCGAGTTTAACCAAATCGATATCTTTTTTCAATTCCAAGAGGGTTCGGAAAATTATTTCTAACCCTAAGCGAGTTTCTTCTTTCGGACGCATTGAAACGAGCGATGTTTCTTTCGGTTGTTCAATGAAATGGTATGGTGGTAGTGCCGCCGGGATATACTTGTTTACAATTTGGTGGGTGATATATCCAGTTTTTTCTAATTGAATTATTGTTTCAACAAGGTTACGTATTTCTCGAATATTTCCGGGCCAAGGCAAACCTCGTAGGATATTTAAAGCATCAATCGAAATGCCTTCGTATCGTATTCCTAGTTTTTCACAAGTTTTTTTTGCGAAGTAATCGAGAAGAAGCGGGATGTCTTCTGGATGCTCGCGTAATGGAGGCAAAAGGATATGCACATTTTTCAAGCGATAATAGAGGTCTTGGCGAAAGTTGCCCATTGCAATTTCTTCTTCTAGTATGCGGTTTGTTGCAGCAATTACCCTGACGTTGACCTTTTTTACCACCGTTGAACCTAAACGATTGAATTCACCCGATTCAAGTACACGCAGTAACTTTACTTGTGTTCCTACCGGCATTTCTCCTATTTCATCGAGAAATATAGTCCCCTTATCGGCAACTTCAAAAAATCCCTTTCTTTGGTCGTATGCACCCGTAAAAGCACCTTTTTCGTGTCCGAACAATTCCGATTCGAGCAGGGTTTCTGGAATTGCTCCACAGTTTACGCTAATGAACGGGTATTTTTTGCGGTTACTTAAAGAATGTATTGCATTTGCAAAAACTTCTTTACCTGTTCCAGTTTCACCAGTTATAAGGACATTTAAGTCGGTTGGGGCTACTTGAAATAGAAGTTCAAAAATTTCGAGCATCTTCGGCGAAAAGCCTACAATTCCGAATTTATGTTGGAGAAGTTCAAGTTTCGATTTTTCGATTTTTGGTGAATCCTTCATTGGTGTTTGTTTTGAATGTTTGACCATTCCTCCCAACCACCGGAATATACGAAAACATTTTTATGTCCAAGCCTAATTAAATCCATTGCAACTTTATGGCTTGCCTCACAAGCTCCACCATCGCAATAAACAATAATTACCTTAGAATCATCCATTGGAATAGTACTTAAGGATTTAAAATACTGGTTAATATCCTCTTCGTATGCAAAAATGTTGATAGCTTTATCGATATGTGCACGCGCAAAATCTTCTGCTCTACGCGCATCGATTAATATCAAATTAGGATGTTTCAAATATTTTATTAATTGACTATATGTGATTTCGACAAGGTCGGTACGAGATTCTCTCGTTGGATTTGATTCGGGACTCTTGCTGGTTTGTATATCCGCTGTTTCATTAGAATTGCTCTGCGATTTTGTTGCATTAGCACTGGCAAGTTTTTGTTGGTCCAAATCTTGCTTTTTTTCTGTATGGTTTGAATAATTAGTTGGAGTCGATAGTAATTTTTCGAGTAGTGTGTCTTGAACAGCAGGTGGCTTGTGGAATAAATTCAAGCCATTAGGATTAAGAGTGTTGTAAGTAATTGCTACAATGAGTGTAAAACCTACTATAAGTGATGATTCTATCAGGAATTTTTTCATACTATTTTTCATTTTAGCACCTAAAAGCCTTTAATTTTCTTAATAAATTTGTATGCTTCGTTAATTTGTTGCGACTTTTGCTTTGCCAACTGCCGAAGTTCTTCGCCGAGATTTTCAACAAGGTCGGGATGGTATTCCTTTATTCTCTGTTTATAAGCATTTTTAATTTCATCGACCGAAGCATCGCGATGGATTTTCAATACATTGCAAGCTTTTTCGTAGTTCATAGTTGTTTCCTGTGTGTTTTCGTTTCGACCTCTGTGTTGATTTTCCGAAGTCAATTCATCGATTATTCGTTTCAACTCGGTATCTTCGTCGAATACATCGAATTGATACGAGGATGGCTCGGATTGATGTATATGTGCTTTTGCAAAGTTGCGTAGTCTATTAAGTAATTGTCCCATTTTCCTTCGAATAAAATAACAAAAATATTAAACGAAATATGTGATAATTTATGACATTTTTATGTAATAAAATGACAAAATGTCTTGGTATCATATAAACAGGCTTAATCTTTGATTCTTAAGTTTTTCGAGAAGCAATTTTCTTGCACGAAAAAGGTGTGCCTTAACTGTTCCGATTGGGATACGCAAGGTTTCAGCAATTTGCATGTAGTCCATTTCTTCGAAATGGCGTAGTTCTATGACCTTGCGATAATTTTCGGGCAGTGTATCGAGTGCCTCTTTGAGTAGTTTATCGCGTTCGGTTCGTATTACTTCCGAATCGGCACTAATCTCTGCATCTGGGATGTCGAACTCCGAATCTTCGTCGGACATAGGATAGGGTTGTTCAATCGAGATAGTTTGCAATCGCTTTCGACGCATAAAATCTATGCAAAGATTCGAGGCTATTTTAAAGAGCCATGAGTGGAATGAATATTCCCGTCGGAAACTCGAAAGATTTAAGTATGCACGGATAAATGTTTCTTGCACAATATCTTTTGCATCTTCCGGGTCGCGAATCATTCTGCCCACAAGAACATTTATTGCTTTAGAATATTTTTTTTGCAAGGTTTCGAAAGCATCAACGTCCCCACCGAGGATTTTATCGATAGCTTGAAAGTCTTCTTCTTGATTAAAATCCACAAGGGTTTTCGGCTGCATACCCAAACTAATTTATCTATTTATGTCAAGTATTTCGAATTGAGTTTTGCCCGCGGGAGCAACGATTTCGACAATGTCCCCGATTTTCTTTCCAATCAATGCTTTTCCAATTGGAGAGGTAACAGAGATTTTCCCTTTTTCGAAATCTGCTTCTTCGGGACTAACAAGAAGGTATTCAACTATGCGTTGTGTTTTGTAGTTTTTTAATTTTACTCGTGAAAGGATATAAACCTTATCGTTGGGTAGTTCGCTGGCTCGGATGATTTGTGCTTTCGAAATAGTTTCTTCAAGTTTGGCTATACGCATTTCGAGCAGTTCCTGTTGATGTTTAGCAGCGTCGTATTCAGAGTTTTCGGAAAGGTCGCCGTGGGAGCGTGCTTCGGCAATCTTTTGTGCTACTTCCTTGCGCCCCTTCGTTTTTAGTTCAATTAATTCATTTTGTATTTCGAGAAATCTTTCCTCGGTTAAATAAACGACATCGGACATATTTCGACCATTGATTATTGCAAAAAATAAAAAAACCAGCCATTGGGAAATGGCTTAAACCAAATGAACGAAAGACCTGAAATTGTATTTTAGATAGTGTTTTGTATTGAGCATTCTAATGTGGGTATTTCCCTTTAGTATTTGAAAATTGCTCCTCGACAGCAGACTTTTCCCACGGGTTAATCTCTACCCAAAATTTTAACTTCGGGAATTTCTTCCAGCAATTGGTGATAATATAAAAATAGAAGCATAGATTTTAAAGCCTCTTCGAACTCATCTTTCCATCGCCAAAAAATTGTCCCGCTACGCGTAACTCGATGAGAAATTGTAATCAAATCCTCCGAAACAGTTTCTTCTGCTGGTAATTCGGGAACCGCAATCGAGTTGACAATTTCCACAATGCTTTGTGGGAAATCTTCCGCACGACATACCCAGAAACCCAAGGGTAAAGGTTCTTCGATTAAATCGAACCATTCTTCGCTAACATCGAGCGAAGGTTCATCGCCTTGGCTTTGCCCCCAAAACACACCAGCATCGTAGTTACCGAGAACCTGGCCTCGAACCTCTTCTGTCGCTTGTAACTCCAAATCTATTCCAAATTTTTCCGCAAGCAACAAACGAGCGATAATCATTGGAAAATCTTTCGGTGTCGGTGAAAATAAGGATTGTACGGAAGCCAAACCCTTTTTGAAATAGATTGAAGCAAGCCCAGTGTAGTCTTGCGAAAAAACCGCTGGTCCCGGGATAACTCTAAAATCTGCAATTTTAACACCCATTCCGTAGCCTAATGGAGAAATAAAAGCGCAATCGACAAGGTTGCGCAACAACAAATCGACGCATTCGGTTTCTTTTGCCTTATAGTATTTGATGTTGTGTTCTGGGCAATATGAATCGCACAACTTAAACAGTTTAGAATACGGCTCAATGTCGGGGAAAGCAATACGTATCATCTTAAACTCATAACTATTTGCTTAAAAATTTCCCCTCGATGTTCAAAGTTTAAGAACATATCGAACGACTTGCAAGCAGGAGAAAACAAAACAATATCGTTGGGTTTGGCAATCTGTTTTGCTCTTAGCACAGCGTCTTCGAGTGTATCTTCGAGATAGCAACGCTTCAGCGTACAAAAATGCGAGAATATGTTGCCCCGTTCTTCGCCGATGGCAACAATTGCTTTAACATTCGATGCTACCACATCGTCTAAGAAAGTGTAGTCGTTCGACTCACCGCGCCCCCCTGCAATCCAGATAATTGGACGTTTGTAGCTTGAAAGGGCGTAATAAGCAGAGTCAATGTTGGTAGCTTTGGAATCGTTAATGTAATCGACTCCGTCGAGATTTCGAACCCATTCCAAGCGATGTTCAACTCCTTGGAAGCTCATAAGCGAATCGCGAATATTTTCGTTCCGGACTTCGAACGCACGAACTGCAATAATTGCAGCAAGAGAATTGTATAGGTTATGCACCCCCGGGATGTTAATTTCCCCAACTTTCATAATTACCTCCTCGTTGTTTTGTTCTGGAAATCGCAAAACAATTTCATCGCCTTCGACATAAGCCCCGAATTCTACGGGACTTAATCCAAAAAGAGCGACTTTCCCCCTTGCTTGCGATTTCGCTAAAAAAGTCTCATCGTTATCAACATTCAAAATTAACAAATCTTCCGCATTTTGTCTTGCAAAAATTCTAAATTTTGCTGAACGGTAATTATCGTATGTTTTGTGGTATGCAATATGGTCTGGTGTTATGTTCAGTATCGAAGCAACTTTAGGCTTAAACTCATCCACATACGTTAATTGGTAACTACTGACTTCTGTAACAATAATTGTGTTGGAATCGACCTTATCGACCAAAGATGTCAAAGGAATTCCGATATTTCCAGCGGAAGTTGCTTTCAATCCCGAATTGTTCAAGATATACGTTATCAGTGCAGTGGTTGTTGTTTTACCGTTCGTTCCTGTTATGGCGATAATAGGATTTGCAAGGAAACGGTAGGCAAATTCAATTTCGCTAATTATGGGAATACCGAGCTCATTGGCTCGCATTAGAAACGGAGACGATGGAGGAACCCCCGGCGAAGTTACTACCAAATCAAAGTCTGACAATTTTGAAACATCATTCGCTGTAAACTCGTACTCAATTGAATTATTTTCGAAAATTTCTACTGCGGGTCGAAACTTTTCCTTTGGCTGAATTTCGGAAACAAATACTCTATTGAATCCTTTTCGAACTGCCAGCAAAGCCGAGGCTACTCCGCTTTTGCCAGCACCAACAATTATCACCTTACTCATTAATTCCCCAAAATTATTCCGTCAAAGATGCAAATTAACACAATAACGAGTAAAGTATGACGATGAGGCCCCAATAAACTTGTCATCGTATAATTTGTGGCTGTGCAATGACGGGAAGGGGAGTGAACACGGAGTTGAAACCCCTTGTTCTTTGTCAACAATAGGTATTTGCCATTCTGAACGAGGTGAAGAATCTAAAAAATGTTAGAAGCAAGAAGTAGAACAGGCATTCCTGCCTGTTC
>CAZPSM010000004.1:0-2038 GCA_964589125.1 uncultured Hyphomicrobiales bacterium
CCCAATAGATTTTGTTATAAGGAAGAATATGCTCTTATCGGGGTCAGGAGTTAGTTAGTTGCCCAATCTATAGCACCCCCAAGAGGCTATTCTTGCGCTTTTTCTCCTAATGGAAAATATTTTGCAATAGGTTATTCAATTTTCCTTTTCGATTTTGAGCGAATCAAAAGGAAGATTGAGATGGCGAGCGGTGTATACGAACCGAAGACAAAGGATGAATTCTTTATCTATTACAATCCACTACAAGTCGACTACATAAAGATAAAGTATCCTATGAAGGAAATAGTTCCTACAATTCTTACAATTTACGATATGTATGGCAATGTTGTTGAAAGACAAGAATGCGGAATGCTGTTCTACAAGTATGGCGAATACGACATTCCATTGCACCGATTGGCAAGCAGAGTGTACTTTGTTACAATCAGTTCTGGGAATAAAATAACCACACAGAAGTTCTTGGTTACACATTGAAGGAAATTACCCAAAATGAGCTTCTTCGTCCCGTCCCGTTTTGTTGAACGGGACGGGACTCAGAATGACAGAGCTAGTCTCTATAAGTGAACAAGGGATTGTAACCTACCGTTCGTTTCCAGCAATGTGAGAACCTCATCCGCCCATCGCTCCATTTTGTGGAACGAGCAAAAATCGCCTGCTCCACCTTTAAATGGTTTACTTAATAGCAACCATTTTCTTTGTCGCAACGTAATTCCCTGCTTTCAACTCGTATATATACACTCCAGTTGGAAGATTTTCAATACTAAATGAAACTCGGTAACTCCCCTCGGGCTGGATTTCATTAATAAGAACGGCGACCGTTTTTCCGGAGTTATCATAAACCTTTAGTGTTACCCAACTAGCAATAGGAATGTCGTAGCCGATGGTGGTTGTTTCGTTAAATGGATTAGGATAGTTTTGATACAGTTCGAAATCCGTAGGGGTTATTCTTACTAACTTTTCGGCAACCGAGGTAACATATCCAAATGTCAGAGTTACACTAAATGCAAATTTGGAAGTATAAGGAACTGTGGTAAACAATCCACTTAATGTAACATCTTGGCGCGGGCTTGTGGTATCGACAACTGAAAAGAACCCAACCCGAGGAAATCCAATAAACAGCACAGGGCGACCCGCGACAACCCCCGCGCGCAAGAACGGACCAGAAGTGGAGTTTGAACTGGTATATAACGTGTAGCCCGAGTCAACTTGTGTTTCATTAGCGCCTTCAAGCGATAACGCTACATATTTTGTAGTTTCAATGTTTGGCAACCCCAACTCGGTAGACTCACTATCCCTTAGTACGACCCAACTTCCCTCGACAAGGTGCAGTGGAATCTTAAAGTAATCGGGGATATCAGCAAAATAATAATAACCTTCGGGAAATTCCGCAAAAACATAATTACTATCAACACCAACAGCACCACCCCGAAACTCGATTAATCCTCCGAGCATCCATTTAATAGTATCTATACCACGAAATGCCACATCGAATTCTCCAAGTAAATCACCAAAAACAACACTGTCCTTAAACCCAGCTCGCCAGCGAGCATAAATAATCTTTTTCCCGGACTCTGCAGTAAAAGGCCGAAGAGGTGTGTATCCAAAAGGTGTATCACTAAACTCGACCACCGCGGTATCGCCGGTAACAAGGCTTTGCACCTTCCAGGTTCCAAAACTTTGAAAACTCGATGGGACTTGAATCACCATCATCCCACCTTTTTTGAGCTTCATCTCCCTCTTAAAAGTCGAGCGTGGTTTTAATCCACAAACTTTTTCATTCACTCTTTGACCACATACTTCTAAGTCGATTGTAACGCACCCAGTAGAATCGGCTTGCATTTCGACAGTTTCATTGTATTCGCAGCCTTCTCCACCAACCTTGAGTGAGCCTTTAACTTTGGCAGCCTTACCAAAGATTTTCGAAACCTCCACAGAATCTACGTGTAATTGAACTGCAAATTCACCTTTGCAATTCCAAATACTGAGTAGATATATTGCAAACATCACTGATGTTATAAACCAGACCAAAAAAGTTTTAATT
>CAZPSM010000004.1:2053-2287 GCA_964589125.1 uncultured Hyphomicrobiales bacterium
TTTTGTTCATCTTGAACCTTTAAATTTTATTCAACATAATTTCTTTAATTCTTTGAAGTGTTTGTCGCTTTTTAATGATAATAAAAAGCGTTATGCTTAGAAGTAAAATCACAATAGAAAGCAGCTGAGATGTCGAAAGAAGCCCTCCGAAAAAACTCCCCCTATAGTCGTTTCGGAAAAATTCGATGGCAAACCGGAGAGTTGAGTAAAGACCGAGATACAGCAAGGTAATTT
>CAZPSM010000004.1:2302-3927 GCA_964589125.1 uncultured Hyphomicrobiales bacterium
CTTGAAATGCCTTGCGGTGTCGAAAAACGCACAAAGCAGAAACAATTAGAAGTACACCGAATGCCTCGTAAAGTTGCGTCGGATGCAAAGTAATACCTTTTGGTGCTGGCGACAGAGGATGAGAAAAAATCACACCCCAAGGCAAATCTGTTGTTTTCCCATAGCAACAACCAGCAAGAAAACAACCGAACCTTCCAAGAACTTGACAAACACACCACACTGGAACACAAATATCTAATAATTCCCCAACTTTTAAGTTACATGCCTTCAAATACAAGATGCTTGAAATCGCAGCACCAGCAAGGAAACCATAGAACATAGTCCCATCCTCGAGAAGGTGAAAATCGCTTAAAACCAATTTTTGGTTTACCAAAATCATATAACCGAGTCTACTGCCCAATGCACCGCCAGCAAATGCCCATAATGTTAGAATGTGCAAAGTTCTGTAACGGTAGGCAGACCTTTGCGATTGGAGTCGTAATAAGAACAAGACCAGAGCGAAGCCAAGCGAAAGCATTACTCCAAAACTTGGAACCCGAATAATCCCAACATCAACCACCGGATACATTGCTTCCACCGTGGGTAACCCGAACATTTTTGCGATTTAAAGTGTTCGATAGGTATCCTTCGAGCAAACGGCTTAGAAGTACGTGGTTCTCGACGATTAGAACTTCATTTTTTAGGTTTAATGAATTGACTTCCATATTCACGTCTCTGCCATATAAGGCTCTTTCAATATTTCGTAAACTTAATAATATAAGTTTGTTTAAACGTAAAAAATAATATACTATAATTTTTTAAAATTTTTAAATGAAAATAAATATACAAGAATTTTTATGCTTTCGCTTTTTGGAATGTTTTGCTATTTTTGTGGTCGCGATGGTAAATGTAAGTTGGGAATTCGACTTTTTTAACAACGAAATTCTTTTGCTTAACTAGTTCATATAGCCGAGCATCGTCGCCATATTCAATTTGCGGTATCCCTCCAAGTTTTTCGATAATTGAACGACGGATAAAGAAAGTTCCACCAACAACGCACTGGTCGAGCGAAATTAACTTATGGGGATTGTGGATGTCTGGAACGAATTTTGAGCCAATAACTTCGTAACCCCCGTAGAGGAAATCAATAAATGGATTTTCGGTTAAAATCCTTTTTCGAAGTTGTAAATGTTCGGGCTTATATTCGTCGTCGGAGTCGAGGAAAGTAATATACTTCCCCTTGGCAATAGCAATACCAGTTTGACGGGCGTGTGGCGTTCCTTTATTAGAACGATAAATGTATGTAAATTGTGGATATTTTTTGCAAATTTCGAGACAATAAACAAAGGTTTCGTCTTGGCTGCCATCGTCGATTATGATTGCTTCCCAATCTTCAGTTTGTTTGAGGAGTGAATCAACCGCCCTTCGAAGTAATTTATCGCGATTAAATGTTGTAACAATAACACTAAAAAAAGGGAACTTTTCCATTAGTGCCAACTAATTTCGTCCGAAAAAATCATTATTAAATGACGACTAATCACTAGAATTTGTGTTGTACAAGACAAGTCGCGCGAGGTCTTTTGCCGAAAGGCGGCGAGCACCGATGAATCTTGTATTGTAGTATTGGCTTTCGAGCGATGAAACAG
>CAZPSM010000004.1:3984-12920 GCA_964589125.1 uncultured Hyphomicrobiales bacterium
AGGTATATTCCAACGTGAGAAGCATAAGCATAGCGTCGGGTATGGAAGAAGACCAAATCCCCGAATTCCAATTTATCGCGCTTAACTGGAACCCCAATTTTGAATTGTTCAGAGGCAGTTCTTGGCAACAAGACACGCGAGGCGAGATAGAAAATTTGTCGGGTGAAAGCAGAACAATCGATACCGCGGTTGGAAGTTCCCCCAAAATAATATGGTGTTCCGAGCCAATCAAGGATGACTTCCATAATTTTCTTTTTGCTTATTCCCGCCGAAGTAGCCCCGCCGGTCAATGCGTCGTCGCCTTCGACATAACTGACAAACATAGCTCGAAAAACATCGAGGTCAACCGGTTTGTCGTCTTCTAATTCAAGTTCAATTGGGTCTTCACCGGGGTCGAGTATAAGCGAATCGAGAGCAAGAAAATCAGCACCCTGCTCGCTAACTTCTCCATTTGCGAGTTTAACAAGGTAACCCGCATTGGAAGAATTTAAAATTTCGAGAGCTTCTTTTTTGGTTTTTTCGGGGTTATAGGAGCGTCGAACCTTTCTATACTTCTTTACTTTTTTGCTTTTAGTTGCTTTTTTAGCGTAAAGTTCGGGGAATGGAGTAACGAAACCAAAAATAAATACAAACATCAGAAAAATTGAGACTTTCGACACAATTGCAAATCTTATTTTACTCATCTAAGACCCCCTTTCTAAATCCAAGAAAAAACCAAAAAATAAAAAATTTCAATTTTTACAAATGCAATAAAATAAAAGATTTGGCGAAATGCAATTAATTTTTATTCATTAAAAAAAATTAATTTATATTTAATTTCTTGATTGATAGGAAGGGGTAACCTTTTCAGACAATTTTATCGAGAATCCTTTTAAAATCAAAAAATACAGCAATCTGATTTTTTGAGAAAAAACTTTATAAAAAAAGAAAAATGAAAATTTTCTTTCAAAAATTAGTTCCACAACCAAAAATTTTTTTGACACTGTGAAACAAATGACACAAAATTTTTTTTGCCTTTTTAAATTTCCAATAGTGGACGAAGAAAAAATAGCATAGACGATGGGAAATGGTGTCGTTAGTTTTTTAATTCTTCGAACACCTATCGTAAGTTAAAGGATGTAATTTGGTCCAATTTTCTTATTTTTGTATTTTTGTTTGGTTAAGATGAAGAGAATACTGTTCAGGCTTTTATTCGTTTCCTTTACATTGCTCGCTGTGTTTAATATTTATGCCCAGCGGGCTCCGAAAGAAGAGCCACTGTTGAATTATACGATTACTGGCGTAAGGGGTAATGTTGTCGATACTCTTGGCTACCAAACAGGCCAAAGGATAATCAAAGAAACAGAAGGCTTAATCGAAAAAGAAATTAACCCAAGTGAATATATTCTTGGTCCTCAGGATGTCCTTTTAGTTTCAATAGTTGCTTCGCAACCGAAGGAATTCGAAGTCGAGGTTTCCCCCGAAGGCAAAGTGGCTGTTCCCGGTGTTGGAGTAATCGATGTCAGAAACAAGACCTTGGCAGAAGCGGGCGATTTGATAGTTAAGAAGGTTAGAAGTATAATAAAAGCGAGCGAAGTAAACGTTTTGCTTAAAAGTATAAAGAAGTTCAAAGTAAGTATTTCGGGAGCAGTTCAAAAGTCTGCTGTTGTTGCCGCATCGAGCACCGACCGTGTATCGGAAATTATAGAGCGTGCCGGGGGTTTCAAAGATAAAGCCTCGATAAGAAATATCCTACTCTACCGTAATGATGGGAAGCAGGTACTCGAAGTCGATTTGCTGCGATACTTCTTTTTGTCCGATAAAGGAGCAAATCCTACGGTTCAAGGTGGCGACCATATTGTTGTTCCATTTGCGTCGGAGAATGCATTTGTTCAAGCAATTGGCGAGGTGAACAATCCGGGAAAGTTTGAGTTTCGTATGAACGATTCGCTTTCGACTTTGCTACGTTTTGCCCAAGGCTTTACAGCAATTTCTTTGCTCGATTCTGTTGAATTTGCTCGAATGGTTGGACCAAACGAGTTTTCAACAATTATATTAGATTTAAGTAGCTGGAAAGATTCAATTAATGTTCCAACCACCAAATTGTCTGGCGATTTTCCTTTGAAAATGGGCGATAGAGTTTTTGTAAGGCAAAATTCGAATTGGAAAAAGCCAATGACGGTAATAATCGAAGGAGAAGTTGTTTATCCGGGGCGCTATCCAATAGATGAAAAGAATTTTCGGTTGTCCGACCTTTTGCAAAAATGTGGGGGATTCAAAGAAAGAGCGGATATCGAGAAGACAAGGCTTTTTCGCAAGGCTCTCGAAGACGTTGTCGACCCCGAGATGGAGCGACTTTCGCGCATCCCGCCTTCGGAAATGTCGAAAAATGAATATCGCTATTTCCTTTCGCGTGTGAACGAACGTAAAGGCTTAATGTCGATTGATTTCCGTAATGTTCTTTCAAATCCCAACAGCGACGATAATATAGTTCTGCAAGATAAAGATTCAATTTTTGTTCCCCAAATGAATGAATTTATAAATGTTCAAGGGCGAGTAAATAATCCCGGGCTTGTAAGTTTCAAACCAACATACAACTATTTGGATTATATTGAACTTGCCGGCGGTTATGGCTTCCGTGCCGACGAAGAAGCAACTCTGTTAGTCAAATCGAAAGGGGAACAATTCCTTGCGAAGGACTTAAATTACAAGATTGAGCCGGGCGACAATATTCTTGTCCCTCCAAGAGAAGAGATGACCTTTTGGGAAATTTTTACTACTGCCTTGACCGTTGCTACTCAGCTGTTGACCATTACGGGTGTAATTATTACTATTGTTAGATTGAGATAGAAATGGCAGAAAATTCCGGAAAAACCTATAATTTTCAGTTCCTTGCTTTATTGCAAATTTTAAAGAAGAAGAGAAAGTTTATTCTTTTATTTAACTTTGCAGTTTTGGTTCTTTTACTTGTAGTATCTTATTTTATTCCCCACAAATATACATCGTTTGCAACTCTTTTGCCAACCGAAGAATCTGGAACATCGGGGCTTTCGAGTTTCTTGCAAAATTTCACGAACATCTCCTTTATAGGTTCGCGCACTTCCACCAAGGTTCAAATGTATTACGAAATGTTGAGAAGCAATGAATTGATTGCCTATACATCGCAAAATCCAACAGTTGCAAACCTTCCACTGTTAAAAGATTTGGATTCGACCGAGATTGCGAATTTGATTTACAAAGGTTTGGATGTAAGTTTGCGCCAATCGGGTTTAATCGAAATCAACTTTTCGTTGTCAACTTCCTTTTTCCCCGGTAAACCCCAGAAGACCGAAGTCGCGAAAACCTCGGCTACCATTTTGAAAGTTGTGCTCGAAACCCTCGATTCTCTTGTTCGAACTCGCGTTTCTACTCGTTCGCATCGAAAGCGTGTTTTAATTGAGCAACTACTTGCCGACCGAAAAAAGCAACTGGATTCGATAGAAAATGCTTTGGAAACCTTCCGAGAAAAGAATAAAATCCTTGCGCTCGACGAACAAAGCCAAGCAATTCTCGGCAGTGCAATTGAAATTGGTGCTGAATTAGCAAGAGCCGAAGTGGACTTGCAACTTGCTCTAACTGAATATGAGCCAAACGCACCAATTGTGAAGTCGCTTCAAGAGAAAGTCCAAAAACTTCGCAATCAATACGAGCGCGTTCAAAGTGGTGGTTTAACCGGAAAGGAAACGTTCAGCATCCCATTAACAAAAGTCCCTGCCTTAATTCGTGAATATACCTCTCTTGTCCGAAATCAAAAAATCCTTGAGCAAGTTAATCTTTTTCTCGAAACACAACGCTACCAAGAAGCGATACAAGAGCAAACGGAAATTCCTTCGGTAGATGTTCTCGACAACCCCAGAATTCCAGAATATCAGAGTTTCCCCAACCGCCCTCTTATGTTATTAATCGCCTTCATACTTTCTTTCGTATTTTCAATTGCGCTTGTCATAGTACAAAGTATAAGGAAAAAAGAACTTACCTTTGTTCCCGAACTATCCGAGGAAGAAGAATTACTTCAAAATTGATTATTTGGATTACTTGACAATCTTTTTGCCTCGAGCCATCTCTAATCCTTTTAATACAATCTCTTCTGGAATTTGTATATCAAATCCCGACAGTGGTATTCCACGTTTTTGTCGCAGTTTTTGGAGAACATCTATGAAAGCAGCCTCGGCTTCTTCGAACCTACGAAGATATAGCAATGCATAAGCCTTGAGATGAAGAGCATAAATTTGCTCTGGTGCATTTTCTAAGGATTTTTCTGCCCAGTACAGAGTTTCATCATATTTTCCTCGATTGCCAAGCATTTTGGCAAGTGTCGATGCAGCACTAGCAAAAACCGATTTCGAAAGTGTCTTCGTTTGTATTGCCATTCTTATTGCCCTTTCCGCTTCCCCAAATAATGACATTTGAGCAAGGGTTTGGCCTAGTTGATACCATGCATATCCATTTAAAGGCTCTTCTTGGACGTGGGCTATCAACATTCGATAGTTACGACGGATTTTTTCTTCCATTACTTCTCTACTTTGGTTATAACCCAAATGCCGTATTGTGATATCAGAGAAGACTATTTTATACCCATTTTCAAAAATGGACGGAGCAATTTGTTCATGAACCCGTCCAATGAATTTAATTTTTGGATAACCCAGGTTCCGAAAAATACGCGGGTAGCCACCACGATGCAGTTCGGTGCTACCGTCCATCTGATAATGTTCACTTTCAATTAAACAATAGAATGCACCAACATCCTCCGGAGCATTCCGAAGTATGCCGATTAAACTTTCGGGGTTAGGATGAACTATTCTTTCATCTGCATCAAGGTAAATTATCCACTTCCCGCGACACTGACGTAGGGATTCATTCCTTGCTACTGCAAAATCATCGCTCCACCGAAAATCGAAAATCCTTGCACCATAACCCGAGGCGATTTCCTTTGTCCTATCGGTTGAACCAGTATCGACAATAACAATTTCATCGACTATTCCACGAACGCTTTCCAAACATCCCTCTAAATATTTTTCCTCGTTTTTGACTATCATACTGAGACTAATGAAAACATCGGTATTGTTTTCTGTTTTTTCTTCGGTAGGATTGGATATTACTTTGTGAGTGGTCAGAGGTGATGAGTGAACGAAATTACTTTCGGTTCCTCTCTCCATTTGAGTAATTTGTTTAATCAGTTGCTCGATTTCGTTCTTTAGTTTGGGAACTCTGAGAGCGAAAGTCTGAAGCAGAGTTCGAGCATCATTGAATTTAAATTGTAAAACTAAAGCGTTTGCAAGACCGCGAATACAATCGAAATCGTTAGGATTGGTATCTAATCCCATACGAAAGTATTTTTCGGCTTCTTTCGGCAATTGCATTCCTATGAAACAACGCCCTATGCGGAAGAATAACTGTTCAAAGGGTAAAAAGTAGTCGCCAACAACCAATGCTTTTGGGTCGGGGTTACGCAAAGCAGATTCCATTGCAAGATAATAACCCAATGCTTTTTCATATTGCATCATTGCTGAATATGTTTCCCCAAGAATAAAATTTGCAAAAGATTGATTCGGAACTATTTTCAAAGATTCAAGAGCACGTTCAATAGCAAGAGTATAATCGCCATATTTAAAGGAGATGATGCCTCCATAGTTTAGTGCTTGCGGGCGAACAGCACTATCCGGTTTAACATATTGCAAACAAAGTTGAATGTAATTGTTTGCGTCTATTAGTTTATCCAAAGCAAGATATGTTTTAGCAATTTGAAATAGCAAATAACTATTTGTAGGTTCTCGTTCCAAAGCAGAAAGCAATAGATTTAGATTTCGGAGTTGTTTATTTTGCATTTCCATAGGCGATAGTGAATATCCATAGTGCAAAAGAATGGCTTCGGAATCCCGAATTTTCAGTCCCAAAGAAAGAATAGATTCGTGAATTTGCTCGTGGACTTGTCCAATGAATCGGATTTTGGGATGTCGTCGGAATATTCGCAAAAGTTTAGTTGCAAAAGTATCGTAGCCCGTTCCACCCTTTCGCGAAGCAAAAGAGACATTATTTACCAGCCAACCACCTTCGTCATCTTTGGCGGTCCGTAAAAGTTTAACTATGCTTTCCGGATTTTGGAGTTCTTCGTCGGCATCAATCGAAAAGATAAATGGATTTGAAGCCAAGGAAATAGCGAAATTTCGAGCCTCGGAGAAATCATCCTTCCATTCAAGATGATAGATTTTAGTAGGAAATTGGGCGGCAATTTCGAGCGTTCTATCGGTCGAACCCGTGTCCACCACGATTATTTCATTTGCTACTGGAAGAACCGAGCGGAGCGATTTTTCGATGAAACGCTCTTCGTTCCGAACAATCATACACACTGAAAGATTCGTATCTTTTGTATTCATTTAGTTCTCAAAAAATAAAGTATCCAAAAATACAAAAAGGAGAAGACAAAAATTATGCCTTCGCAGCAGCGAAAAGATTTGGGAGTGTAAATTTAAATTACTTATTTAGCACAAAAATTCTTTTTGCAACCTCGAAACCGATGATATGTTTCCTATGGTTAATTTCAAGGGTAATAGGCCCGTAGAAAGGTGCCTTTTCTATAAGTCTAAGTTTCACATTTGGTAAGAGATTTAGGCTTTCCAGATAAGAAAGGAGTTCAGGATTATCATCTTCGAGGTGGCTAATAGTATAAGTTTGTCCAATTTCGACATCCGAGAGAGGCGCTTCATCGGGATAGTCGATAGCACCTTCTCTTGATGGAATTGGGTGCCCGTGTGGGTCAAACTTAGGGTCGCCCAAAATATCGGTTATTCTATCGACGAACTCTTGCGAAATAAAATGTTCGAGCCGACAAGCCTCCTCGTGAACCTTATCCAAAGGATAATTTAACTTTTCTTTAAGATAAAGTTCCAAAAGGCGGTGAAAACGAATTGTTTCGAGAGCAACTTTTTCGCCCGATGGAGTTAGCCGAGCCCCCTTGTAGGAATTATAATCGACCAAGCCCATTGTCGAAAGTCGTTTTAGCATACCCGTAACCGATGCGCCGGAAACATTGAGTTCGTTCGAGAGTTCAGTAGTCGAAACTGGTTCCTCTCCCTGCAATTTGTAAATTGCTTTCAAATAGTCTTGAATTGCTTGACTCAACATACGCTTATTTTTCTCTTTATAAAACATATTTATTAAAAAACTATATAACTAAATTAATAAAAAAATTTAGCAAATTAAAATCTGTTTTTAAAAAAAATTTTTGCATCGTTAAAAACTAAAAAATTCTCCTAAAATTAACTTAAACAACAAAGCCGATATAGTCGAAAGACAAAGGCCAATAAGAATTGTGAGCAAAAGATGTTTCCAACCAAACTCTTTCCAAAAGACTGCCGTTGTCGAAATGCAAGGGAAATAGAAAATAATGAATACGAGGAAAACAACAACTTGAGGTATAGTTAAAGGAAGAAGAGAAAGGTTAGTAACACCAAATGCTTGTGCTGTCATAAAAACAACGAGTTCTTTTCGTAGGAACCCGAAAATCAAGGTCGAGCCTAACTGTTCCGGTAGTCCCAACACGTTGGATATAAAAGGTTGCATTGCTCGATTAATATGTTGAGTAAAGTTGAAATATTCCAGCCAAGAAAGAACAACGCTTCCCAAAATAAGAAATGGGACAGCAACCTTAAAGAATTCCTTTAGTTTAAAATAAGTCTTTTTAAAAGTTATTTTGAACGAAGGCAAACGAAGAGGTGGAATTTCGAGAATCAAACCCAAAGGTTTCGGCATAAACAATGATATGAATTTGCCAGTTATAGCAATTGCAAATAAAACATAGGCAAAAATGACCGCGGTCCACAATGGTCCCGTCAATGCAGTAGTAAGTGCAAAAATGACTGTGAGCCTTGCCGAACAAGGAATGAAATTAATCAAGATTGATGTTATCAACCTATCACGTCGGCTTTCAATGATTCTGGTCGCATAAACAGCCGGGACGATACAACCGAATCCCATAATAAATGGTGCAACCGACTTGCCGTGGAGCCCCATCTGGTGGAAAATGCTATCCAATAGGAAAGCAATCCGAGCCATATAACCAGTTTCTTCGAGTATAGCGGTCAACAGTAGTAAAGGAAGGAAATATGGAAGAACAATGCCAAAAGCCCCTACAACACCTTGATATAAGCCTTCGACCGTGTGCCAAAGGAAAGGTGTATTGGTTTTTAATCCTTCGTAAACAGAAGAAAACGAGGACAACGGGGCATCGACTAAAGATGCGATAAAGTTTCCAACAACAAATACAAGCGAAAAATACAAAGCGAAGAAAAATAATGCGAAAATATATCCAGTAGAAGGTTTTAAAAATAGCAAATCGAGCCTTTCCGAAAAAGGAATAGATTTACGCGGAATAGTTCGTGTTACTTTGTGGGAAATCGACATACTTTGGTGATGTCGTTCGTATTCAATCGCTTCGAAAAGAGAAGTTTTATGATTTCTCTCGATTTCGATTTCAGCAGTCTTGATGACATCGGTTAATCCATTTAAAAGGCTTCTATCGACAAGCGAAGGGTTTTCTAATGCTTTAATTGCCCAAAAACGCGGAGATATATTGCTATTTTGTTGTAATAATTTTTCTGCTGGTTCCAATAATTCTTGAATCCAATTTTCAATATGATATGTGAAAGTTAATGGCTTTAACTTTGTGTGGTTCGCTCCGTAGATAGACTGTTCGTAGCAAACATCCATTAGTTTTTGAATCCCTTTTCCATATAAAGCAGAGATTTTGACAACAGGTATTCCAAGTATTTCCGATAATTTCTCGCTATCGATATCGATACCATGTTTGTGGGTTTCGTCGCTCATATTTAATGCAACGACGAAAGGAATTCCAAGTTCGAGCAGTTCGGTTGTAAGTTCTAAACTCCTTGTAATAAGAGTTGAGTCTATTACATTGATGA
>CAZPSM010000004.1:12930-18338 GCA_964589125.1 uncultured Hyphomicrobiales bacterium
TAAATCTACTTTGTTGTTGAGCAAATAGTTGACCGTTACGTGTTCCGCTGGTTCAAATGGGTTCAAAGAGTAAGTGCCAGGCAAATCAATTATGTGGAAGGTCTCGTTAAAAACATTAATCAAGGTTTCTTTATATTCAACCGTTGTCCCCGCAAAATTAGCAGTAGAAACTTTAATATCCGAAAGAGTATTAAATAGAGTGCTCTTTCCCGAGTTCGGTTGGCCAACAAGAGCAACAACTTTAGTTGACGTATTCAACTTGAATTTTTTCGGCGATTCTACGCCCAATTGCAATTCTTGCATTATTTTTCGAAAGATTTTTAATTAAAACGGGACCAAAACGAGAGTTAGAAACCACTTCAACGACGTCGTTGATATGCAAACCTAACGATAAAAGGCGTTGTTTAGCACCTTTGCCCGAATCAATAGAGATAACTTTCACTATTTTATTGTTGTTCGCTTCTGCTAATAACATTTCAAACATTCGATTTTGCCAAATATTAGTAAAGTCTAAACTCAAAAATAGCAATTACTAATCAAATAAACAAACATTTGCATTTTTTGTATTTATATTGTTGTTAAAATCTAATACCTTTATTAAAGATATTGATTTTTTGTTGAGCATCGGAAATCGATTCGTAAACCCCCTTTTTTTGGTAAAGGACTTCGACCAAGGCGTTTTCTATTATCGGTTCGATTTCGAGCCATTTGGGATGAACCGGCGTCATTCGAGAAAATTTCAGTTGTTGGGCAAACACTTTTCGTATGCTATCGCTGACGATTGAAGGATGTTCGAAAAAACTGCTATCGGCGGAAAACCCAGCTTCCCGAACATTTGAGCAGAGTTTAACTACGGCGTTTTTGCTAATTAAAAACTTAATAAATTCTTTTGCAAGTTCTTTCCGTTTTGAATTATTATTTACAGCAAGATATTCGCCGCCAGCAAAAGAGATTCCGGGGTGTGTATTGGTGGTGCTCGGAATCAGCGACACAACAAAATTCAGATTCGGGTTAGTCGATTTTATCATATTTACCAACCAAGACCCAGAAAAACAAAAACCGATTTTCCCTTGAGCAAAAAGCAAATCTATTTGCTTTTGGGTTTCGATTATTCCCAATCTCGAAAGTTCAAAATAAAGGGTAAATGCTTGAACACTCGCCGAATGATTAATCGAAATCGAACCATTTGTGTCGATTAATTCTCCGCCGAACGACCAAACGAGTGGCAGAATCTTTTTATAAAGCCTATGTGGGTCGGAACCATTAGCGCCAAAACCATAATAGCCCCCTATTTCATTGATTTTACGTGAAGCGTCTATCAACTCGCTAAAAGTTTTTGGTGGAGTTGAATACCCTACCGAATCCATCAATTGCTTATTGCAAAAAAGGACACGGGTATCGACAACCCAGGGAATTGCATATAATTTCCCATTGAAGAACGAAGGTTCAAGAGCAAAACGCAGAAATCTCCCAGTATTGAATTCCTTTGAGTCAAGTGGTGCTAACACTTCGGCAGAAGAAAATTGGGCAACCCAATCCGACCCGAGTTCAAGAACATCGGGCGCAGTATTTGAATTGAACGCCGCGATAAGTTTAGTTTTACCATCATTCCAACTAAGTTCCGTAATTTCGATTTTACAATTGTGTTGTTTTTCGAATTCCGCCACAATTTCTCGGACAATTCTTGCTTGCGATGGTTCGCTCCAAAAGTGCCAAAATTTGATTTTTTCCGAATCCCGGCTACCACAACCTGTGAATATTGTAGCAAACAATGCTAAAAAGAGAAACAAACTTGTTTTCATTTTTTCGGTTCAACAATGTTAATTTGCAAAATTACGAATTATATATCGACGGAAGCAATGAGACAGGAAAAAATATCCTACACAAAGTATGCAAAGTTACTATTAGTGCTATTCTTTTTTGTCCAAGATGTTAACTCGGCACCGAAAGGCTTCTTTTGGGAAGTTATTACACAAAATAGCAAATTATATCTTTTAGGTTCAATCCACTTAGGGAAAGAAGAAATTTTCCCTCTGGATACAAATTGGGAGAACGCCTTCAAAAGTTGCAGTAACTTAGTTGTCGAAGTAAATACAAAAAAAATCAGCCCTTTCAAAATTTTGAAACTTGCGTATTTCCAGGATTCAACTACGCTTGAACACGTCCTTCCACCCGAAATCTTTGCAAAACTCGATAGTATGTTTACCAAACACAAGATTCCTAAATCCACATTCAACAAATTCAAACCATGGTTTGCTTTTACAAATCTTATGAATCTCGAATTTTCTAACTTGGATTTCAGAGCAGATTTTGGAATAGACCAATATTTCTTAGGGAAAACGGATTCAAACAAAAAAATTATTGAACTTGAATCGTTCGAAGAACAAATTCAATTTATGGAAAGCCTTTTTGCCGAGCACCCTCGAGCATATTTTGAATACCTTATCGCCGAGATGAAAAATACCCAAAATAATATTAACGACCTATTCGAGGCATGGAAGAACGGCAACGACTCTTTAATTGCTCAACTTATTTTCGATTCAGTACCCGATGATACAATTGGCAAGCAATTCTCGGATATTCTTATTACCCAGCGTAATAAAAAAATGCTCGGGAAAATATATAATTTCATCGAGCAAGGAGGATGCTACTTTATCATTGTGGGAACCGGGCACTTGATTGGACGGGATGGAATCATCCAGAGTTTAAAAGAATTGGGGCTCCAAGTTGAACGAAGATAAAAAAACTGCCACTGGGATTTCCAGCGGCAGTCAAAAGGAAAAAATATTTAAATCACTTTTGTTCCAAATCAATTTTTTGTCCGTTGTCGAGTTCGATATAAGTTGGCCGCCAACTGACAAAAATGGTCTGTGGATTTTCTGTCAATGCTTTGACAAGGAACGCTTCGTTCTGGTTGTTCTCGTCGTTCTTAAATGTTGATTGAAATTGAGTGTATTGTCCCGCTTTAATAGTTTGCTCAACATTGATGCGATAGGCGCGTATTAGTTGGTTATTCGATGTTAGAAACTGCAGATATCCATTAATTTTTCTTATGTCGCTTTTCGAGATATTCGAAACCGTATAGGTAAAGATATTATATTTTGTACCTTCGATTTCGACTGGTTTCCAGCCATCGTAACGGAAACGAGAAAAACATTGAATAGAATTTGTAACGAGATTAATTGCGCTTTGTTTGCGGCGAAGAGCCTTTTCGTTGTCGATGATTTCTTTAACAGTTTTTCCATAAAGCGAATCGATAAAGTTAGCATATCGAGCAATGCCGGCGGTAAAGAAGTCTACTTCCTCGAAGGGAAGGAGGGTGTCTTTACTTACTTTTTCCACGAGTTCGAAGAAATTTTTTGCGGCGAGTTTTTCATTAAGAAGTTGCGACGATGGCTTTTTCTTTTCGCAAGACATTACGAATACCAATGCTAAAGCCAAAACAAACATGCCAAAAAACCTAAAACCTTTCATATAGATCCTTTTATTTAACATAACATAAGAATAAAGAATTTCCCAATTTAAAATTGTTCTAAAACGCGTAAATCATTCAGATAAAACAAGCGAATATCGTCGATACCTGCCATAAGCATAGCAACTCGTTCTATTCCCAAACCGAAAGCAAATCCTGTGTATTCTTCCGGGTCGATTCCCCCGGCGATTAACACATTAGGGTGAACCATACCGCAACCGGCGATTTCGAGCCAGCCAGAATATTTGCAAACTCTACAACCCACACCAGCACACAAAAAACAACCTATGTCGAGTTCCGCACTTGGTTCTGTAAATGGAAAAAACGAAGGACGGAAACGAAAACGAATATCTTTGCCGAACATTCTTCGAGCAAATTCTATCATTGTTCCTTTCAATTCAGCAAAGGAAACCTTATGATTAATATACAATCCCTCGATTTGATGAAATTCAGCCAAAGAACGAGCAGAAATAGCCTCGTTGCGATATACACGGCCCGGCATTATGCATCGAATTGGCGGCTTTTGGGAATGCATCACTCTAATCTGGACAGGAGATGTATGGGTCCGCAGCAGAAGCCTTTGGTCAGATTTGATGAAGAATGTATCCTGCATATCGCGTGCGGGATGGTCGGGAGGAAAGTTCAAAGCATCGAAATTATGATACTCATCCTCGATGTCGGGACCTTCGGCAACAGCAAATCCAAGTTCTTGGAAAATGCCAACCATTTTCTCCATTGTCTGATAAATCGGGTGTTTCCTTCCAACCGAGAATGTGCGGCCCGGCATTGTCAAGTCTATTTTAGGCTGGTCGGCTTCCGAACTTTCGAACTTTTGCCACAGTTCAGCAAAAGTCTGTTCAGCAAGTCTTCGAATTTCGTTCAACAGTTTACCGATAGTCGGTTTTTCGTCCTTTGGGACTTCTCGCAGTCTCTCGAAAAATTGTTGGATTTTCCCTTTTTTAACAAGGAAATTTAAACGGAACTCTTCGAGGTCTTTTTTTGTTGTAAGAGACTTGATTGCATCTCGGAGTTCGATTTCGAGCCTTTTAACTTCATCCAACAACATTGGCTGCCCCCAAATTAACTGGCTGTCCACAAAAGAGCAGCCAATATGTAGAATCTTTGAGCGAATCAATTAAGAGCATATTCGACGATTTTACTAAAATATTCGGGTTTATTCATAGCCAAATCCGCAAGGATTTTTCGGTTAATAGCGATGTTCTTTTGCTTTAAAGCATTAATTAGTCGCGAATAAGTTGTTCCATTCAACCGAGCTGCGGCGTTTATTCGAACAATCCAAAGACTTCGGAAATTGCGTTTTTTTAAACGTCGGTCGCGATATGCATATTGCAGACCCTTTTCGATGTGATGTTTTGCGACCGTCCATACATTTTTACGGCGGCCCCAATAGCCTTTTGCTAATTTGATAAATTTTCGTCTTCTTTGATGCGATGCTACTTTGTTCTTTGCTCTTGGCATAATTTCCTCCTTTCAAATGTGCCTCGGGAGAGCTCGCTTGTAACCCCTTTGGCAAGTTAATTAAGCAAGACCTAACATTTTTTTAATTCTTGGAGCATCGGCCGAATCGACCAATGTTTTCTTTCGTAAATCGCGTTTGCGTTTACGTTCTTTCTTTGTCAAAATATGGCTTTTATAGGCTTTCTCTCGCTTCAATTTCCCACCAGACGTCAATTTGAAGCGTTTCTTTGCCGACGACTTAGTCTTCAACTTTGGCATTTTACAACCTTTAAAAAATAAAGAGTTACAAAATTAATAAACAAACGGAACAAAAACAAATTCAACTTTGACTTTGGCTTTTGCTTTTTGCCCGTTCGTATTGTTGGATTTTGACCTTATCGGGGGCAAGTAGCACCGAAATCCTTTTGCCCTCGGATTTAATAGGTTGGTCAACTTTGCTAACATCACTGAGAGCCTC
>CAZPSM010000004.1:18349-18576 GCA_964589125.1 uncultured Hyphomicrobiales bacterium
AACCTACTTAATAGTTCCTCTCCTATTTCTTGGTGCATAATTTCTCGCCCGCGAAAGACAACAGTTCCTTTCACTTTATTGCCGTCGATAAGAAATTCTCGAGCGTGACGAACCTTAAAGTTAAAATCGTGAATGTCGGTTCTCCATTTAAAGCGTAGTTCTTTGAGCTGTTGTTGCTGCTGTTGCTTACGTTGCTGTTTTTCTTTTTTCTGCTGCTCAAAGATAAA
>CAZPSM010000004.1:18595-31121 GCA_964589125.1 uncultured Hyphomicrobiales bacterium
ATTTGCATGTGGAGCTATGAGGACCAAGTCGTAGCCTCGAGTTGATGCGATAGACAACGCTTCCCGCGTTGGATAAACCCCAAGCATTTTACCTTCTTCGTCCACTAATCTGACTTCTTTGGAACGAATCTCTTCGTTCACTGCAAATTTGCTTTCTTGTTGGGACTTAGGATTGCGATTGGAAGGAGTGGAATGAGAAAAATGCAAATTCTTCAACTAAACCTTTAAATTTGTGAATAATAAATTTGAAAATCGCAAAATTAATAATTTTATTTTAAATCAATACAAAGACTTGTTCGAAAAATTCTAAATTAATTTAGCCGTCTTGCCGAACGGGACGGAATCGGAATGACAAGGAAATTCTTCACTTCGTTCAGAATGACGAGGTTCTTTCCGTGTTGTTCTGAACGTAGCGAAGCGACCGAAGAATCCACACTTCGCTTTCCTCCTTGAACAATGGATTCTTCGCTTCGCTCGGGATGACAAGGAAAGTAGATTCTTCGTTCCGCCTCCTTTCGGAGAGCGGGACTCAGAACGACACGTCCCTAACCTCGTATATTATATTAAGGCAAATTTTTTTCATTTGTTCAATATTTTTTGGAAATATTCTACGGTTTTTCGGAGACCAGCGTCCAATTGCACTTCTGGTTTCCAACCGGTCAATAGGTGGAACTTTTCGTAGGAAAGCGAATTTCTTTTTTGTTCGCCTTGTTTGGGTGGTCCGTGGACTTCTTCGGCATCGGAGTTAGTTATTTCTTTAATTTTCCGAAAAATGTAGTTTACGTCGTGCTCGATGCCAGTTCCAATATTGAAAGAACCGGAAACACTGGAATCCAATGCAAGAACATTTGCTCGAACTACATCGGAAATGAAAACATAATCGCGGGTATTTAGCCCATCTCCGTTGATTATTGGCTGTTCGCCGAGCAAGAATTTTTTTGTGAAAATTGCAACGACCCCTGCCTCCCCGTGTGGATTTTGTCGTGGCCCATAAACATTGCTATATCGCAAAGCGACATAGTCAATGTTGTGAACAGATTTATAATAGTATAAATATTTTTCATTTGTAAGTTTAGAAATGCCATAGGGGGAGCAAGGTTCAAGTGGATGATTTTCGTCGGCAGGAAAATAGATTTGTTCTCCGTAAACTGTGCCACCCGAGGAAGCAAAAATTATTTTTTTGATACGATATTTTTTTGCAAGTTCATACAATCGTATACTACCAAGGATATTAACTTCAGCATCGAAAAGTGGGTTATCGACCGATATTCTAACATCGATTTGTGCCGCGTGGTGGTTTATAATATCAATTTGATATGATTGGAAAACATTTTCAATTTCGGGCGAATTAATGTCCAATTGAATAAACTTTGCTCTTGGATTAATGTGCTCGCGATTACCAGTTGAAAGATTATCGATAACGATAACGTTATGCCCTAACTCAATATATGAATCGGCAATATGAGAACCTATAAACCCGGCACCTCCGGTTAATAAAACGTTCATTTTATTCGTACCTACTTTTCACAAAATTTATCACATTGCATACTTTAATTAGTGTTTCAGCAATTCTTTCCGATGCTTTCCCGTCCCAAAGTGGGGGAATACCGGTATTGCTTGGCGGTTTATGTAAAATATCGTTTATTGCTTTTGTAATTCGGTCTTTATCGGGTGGAATAAGTATATTAGTCCCTATCGATTGAGTGATTGGACGTTCTGTTGTAGTTCGCATTGTAATACAAGGAATTTGTAAAAATGTGGTTTCCTCCTGGATACCACCGGAATCGGTTAGAACAAACCTTGCCGATTTCATAAGAGCAATAAAATTTATATAACTCTGAGGTTCGATTATAATAAGATTGTGTATTGAATTAATTCTTTTTTCGAAACCAAAAGATTCAATGTTTTTGCGAGTTCTCGGATGAATGGGAAAAACAAGTGGTAAACTCTGGTTATAACATATATATTCGATGATACTGATGATTTCACTCAAATTATCCGGATAATCAACATTGCTTGGCCTATGCAAAGTCATCACTGCATAATTGCTCGGTTGGAGATTTAGTGTTTTAAGTATATTCGATTTTTCAATTTTTGGGAGAGCATAAATTAATGAATCAATCATAGTATTTCCCACAAAAAAAATCTTATCTGGGTGGTGTCCTTCGTTGATTAGATTGTCTATGCCACTTCTTTCCGTAACGAAGAGATAATCGCATATTGAATCGGTAACTATTCGGTTAATTTCTTCGGGCATAGTAGGGTCGAAACTTCGTAATCCTGCTTCGATATGTGCAGTCAAAATTCTCAGTTTTTTTGCTGCAAGTGTTGCTGCTACGGTAGAATTAACATCACCAACGACAATGACAATATCGGGTTTAGCCTCCATACAAACCTTTTCGAACTCAATTAGGATTTTTCCTGTTTGTTCACCGTGAGTTCCTTGACCAACCCCAAGAAAAAAATCGGGCGGAGGAAGTTCTAAATCTTCGAAGAAAGCTTGATACATTTGGTAATCGTAATGTTGACCAGTATGGCAAATTAGATGTTCCACTAAATCATCGTATTGCTTTAAAACTCTATGCAAAGGCGCTACTTTCATATAATTAGGTCTTGCACCAACAACTGAAATAATTCTTGCCATTATTTGATTCTTTAGATAATAAAGATTTAGATATAAACAGTAAACAGAATTACAAAAATAATATATAATATTAAGTTAATTTGATTGTCTAATTTTTTTAAGTGTAACTTTTTAAAAAAAGGAATGTTATTGAATTTGTAGTGGATAAAAATTTAGAAAAATATGATGATGTTAAATTATTCGAAATGCTTTCGTTCGGTGGAACTGAAAGCGAAAAGGCTTTTATGGAATTGTATAGAAGATACTCGGGGCGAGTTTTTGCATACTGCCGACGCTTCTTGGGCAACCGAGAAGATGCCCTCGATATTTTCCAAGATACATTTATTCGATTTTTTGAAAGTGCAAAACAAGAGCGAACGATGACAAACGTACCAGCATTTTTATTGCGAATTGCTCGAAATTTATGCCTGAATTTTAAACGACAATCGAAGCAAATGACCACTATCGAAGACTATATGCAATACGAAACTTACGAAAATAATTCATCGAAAGATGAACTAATGGAACTTATCAAAATTGCACTGGCAGAATTGCCCGATGATTATCGCGAAGCATTCATTTTGCGGGAATACGAAGGTATGACCTATAATGAAATATCCGAGTTTTTAGGTATTTCTTTGTCTTTGGTTAAAATTCGTATTTTCCGAGCAAAACAAAAAATTCGCGAAATCTTGGCTCCTTATATTTCAGAATTGTCAAAAATGTAGAGGTTGTTAGATGGAGATACAAAATATTTCAGAAAGAATAATCGAATATTTGGATGGGGAGCTACCCATTTCGGAAGAAAGCGAGTTGTTTTCGGCTCTTTCGCAAAGCGAGGAACTGCGAGCCGAAATGAGGGAACATCTCCAAATTAGCCGCTCGATATCGAAAGATACCGAGGCGTTGGTTCCTCCTCCAAATGCACTCTCTGCTATAAGCAGTGTTTTAGGTATTGGGAACAGTCAGCCTATTGAACACCCAATCGGGGGTGCCATAGTTCCCAAAAATTCTTTGTGGAAAAGATTTCGGTTGCCAATGGCTTTTGCTTTGGTTGCCTCTTTGATTACTTTTACTATAACTTACTTTGCGATGAACTCTAACGATAGCCAAAACATTCTAAGTTCAAAAGCAATTGTTCAAACTCCTCCGATAATCATTGCAAGTAGTGGCGATTCTCCACAACCAATCGTTAAAAATGGACAGAGGCTTCCGTTGGGTTCTACGGCAATAGAGCGCCTAAGAGTAGAATCTTCGACCGAAGAAGATTCTAATCCCAGTTCCCGAACCGATAATTCAGAATTGATAACACTTAATTCTGTTAACAAGGCTACTACTTCTGTAAACTTAAATGTATTGAATGAAAAACAAGTTCCAAATTTGATTAATCAATTGAATAGCAAGAATAACTACAATTTTGAACTTACCAACGAAAAGGATAATATAGGTCGAAGTAGCTCACTAATAATACGTGGTATAGTTGGCCATTCTTTTCCTAACCCTGACGTAGAACCCCAAAATACCCTTTTATTTTCCAATATGAGTGCCGGTTTATATTTTACCCAATGGAACAATATCAAGTTCGGGATTGAATTTGGACGCGAAAGTTTCGGATTAAGATATAAGAATATAGAAAATAATATAGCATTTTACAAGGAACAAAAGCCTACGATTTATTGGGCAGCCGCCGGCTTCGATTATTCATTGCCATATAAAATTTTCAATGGTTATGGCTTCGAAGTCCAGCCATTTATTGATATTTTAGCCGGAGGCTCACAGATTGGTGGCCCACTGCTCAAACTTATCACCGGGCTTCGATTAAATCCAAATACTTATGGCGTTGGAATGTTTTTAGGTTTCGAAGGCTCTGCGTTGTTCTATCAGAATCAAAATAAATTTTATCTTTCCAGAAAACTTGGACTAACTTATGGCTTGTCAATTAATTTTTAGGTTATAGAAATGCAAACAAGGGTTTTAAAATTCATTCTGTTGTTCCTACTAGTTATTGTTATGTTTTCCTGCTCATCTCCTGCGGACTTGGATACACCAACGAAAACCACTCCGCTCGATAGAAGCCAGGTATTGGTTAAACCTAAAGTTTCCCAAATCACTATGGAACAAAATGGAACAGTAACTGAATTTGAAGTCGAAAAATATAAAATAGTTGTCGATACGCTTGAAACTACCGCGAGGATTTGGCTCAATCTATCGGCAAAAGTCAAGGAGAGAGAACATCACCGAAGGTTTGGAATCAAGTCTTTCGTGATAAACGTCGATTCGTTTCCTGTTGGCGAACTACCATTCAATTTCTATAATAATACAACCTATCGAAATTGCTGGATTAAATTTCTTCTTAATCGAGGTGAAAGAAGTAAATTCGATACTCTTGTCGATGCATCATCGGCGCCAAACTATTTCGAGCTTAGTTTTATGCATAAGCGCTCTTACCGAGAATTTTGGGGCAATGGCTATGCAAAAATCTATGGGAAGCGATTTACTGTTGCAGAACGAGACACGATTGTAAAAGATTCTGTTCTAAAAGTGCGATACGACACCGTTTACATCGACAATAAAATGGTTATTAAGAAAGAAGAATATTGGGATGTGCGCGAAATAAAAATGAAAGTCGAAGAAACCACACCATTCCCCGATTCTCTATTTATTAATCTAAAGATTCGAATGAAATATTAACATAGAAAATTTGAATTATGTAAAACAATTTTTCGATTTAGGAGGTCTTATGAAAAAATTGCTCACATTCATTCCATTAATCGCAATGTTGACTTTTGCGATTAGCGCCTTTGCCCAACAGAACAGTCCTTTGCCGCCTCAGCATCTACGTGCATTCGTCGAATTCAACAAAGACGCGTATTCCAACACAGTAAAACTTGTTTGGGAACGAAACCCCAACGGAGTTGCTCCACAAGTGTTCGTCATCTACTCTGAATATTACACTTTAAATGGAGTTGTAAGCAAAAAAATCATTGACTATGTCCCTGTCGACACAGTCGGCAATCGAAAGGAGTATTCATATATTATTAAGCACCTTCCAAGTGGCGTATATGTTTTTTATGTTACCGCGGCTATTTATAGCGATAACCGTAGTATCGTAGAAAGTGAACCGAGCAACAAAGTTGAAATTAAGTTGCAGTGGCAAAATGACGAGGATATAATAATCTACTCTCAACCACCGAAGATGGCTTTTGTCGGATACACTTATCACTATCAAATACTCGCAAAGACAATGCGCGATTGCGTCATTGATTCCTATGAACTGTTATCTGCCCCCGAAGGAATGACGATTTCGAATAAAGGTTTAGTCGAATGGACACCAACAGACGTTGGCGAATTCCATGTTAAAATAAAGGTTTCGAGCACCGGATGCCCAGACTTGAAACCCGCAATTCAAGAATATGGAATTAAGGTTTATCGGGATACTACTCATAGCAAAGCTTATATTCGAATTATTAGTCAACCTCCAACAATCGCGGTTGTAGGCAAAACTTGGGTATATAGGATAGTTGCAGAAAGTAATATTCGATGTCCTATCGCCTTTGAATTGCTTCATAACCTCGATAATGTTGAATTTAAGGAAGATGAAGCCACGATATATTGGACACCGAGTCAACCCGGAGTATATTATTTCGCTATCAAAGCATATTTGACTTGCGACTCAACTGTCGTAACGTATCAAAAGTTTGCTGTTACGGTGAAACAACACGACGACCATCCAACTTGTGCGGTAATACAAGGAACAGCCACCTACGAAGATGGTTCGCTTGTTCCTAATGGTGTTGTTATCGCCTGGCGTTTGAACAATCAGAATGTTCCCGATAGAATGAATAAAGTTTTCAAGACTTATATTCATCAGGGTCAGTTCGAATTTTATCTACCCGAAGGCATCTATATCCTTGAATTTGATGGCGAGACCTTCGAACATAAGTTCTATAAAAATGCCAATACAATTGCGGAAGCAACCAGAATCGAGGTAGAATGTAATGATTCGACAAAGAAATACATCAATATAACAATGATACTAACGAAGAAGCCCGAACCCGTTTATTATAATGTTTCCGGCAAAGTTGTTTCCGCCGAAGATAACTCACCAGTGATGGCAATTGTTGAGTTCATACCGGTTGAACTACTTCATTACAATGAGCATAGAGAAAAATATCCGAATTATCATAATTTTGTAACAAAGACAGACGAAAACGGGGACTACACTATCAAGTTGCCTAATATCTTTACATACAAAGCCCATGCAATTCCTGTCGATAAAAAAGATTATATGGACCAATACTATGACCAGGTTAACTCACCTTTCGAAGCCGACATTATCGAACTAACAAGCGACATTGATAATATTAACTTCTTCTTGAAATCTCCACCTAACCATCAAAATGGGTTTACCGGTATCGTAATCGACGAGAACCGAAATCCGATTAAATCCAGAGTTTTTGCTTATTTGGTTAATTCACTCTCTATGCGCCCCGATGTCCAACATTATGTTAGAATGGTCGAAACCAATGAGCAAGGTCAATTTATGTTCAAAAACTTGATTCCCGGCGAGTATGTTCTATTTTCGATTCCGATGCTAAGAACTTATGTCCCCGGTTATTACAAGCAAAACGACTTTGCTACACTAAAATGGCGCGAAGCTACTCGTATTGCGGTAGACGATATTATGCTCCAGATGATTTTCGAGATTAAGCATCGCACTCGAGTCGGTTTGCGAGGCTTAATACGAGTCGATGGCCGAGTTATCGAAGACAGAGGCTATGTCAAGGTTGGAAATGAACCGCAGGGCGAAAATCTGGTAGGAATCTCCGATGCCTATGTCTATGTGCTTGACGAAAATGGGAATCTGAGCGATTACTTTGTTACAGACTTCGATGGACGATTTTCGCTTACGGAAGTTCCAGAAGGAACTACTACCCTATACATTAGTAAACCGGGATACGCAGAGGCTCAAGTAGAACTTATCGGGGATTACGAGAAAAACTTTGCATTTAATTATGAAATCCCAATTAGCAGAATTATTCTTAAAGTCGATGAAACTAATGGCTTGCCGTTTACTATAACCTCAAATGGAGATGGTATTCATATTGAACTTAATGCGAATAATGGAATAATCAACTTTGTTCAAGTTTATGATGCGATGGGACGCATAATGTATGAATCGAAAGGAAATGGTAGTAATGCCGTTGCTTTAACTACTTCCAATCTGAATAGTGGAGTCTACTTTGTTCGCGTCGGTAGCAGTTTGGGAATCCACTCAATCAAATTCGTTGTGTTCCGATAAAAGCGTAAGCGTGTAACTTTAACTGGAAGCCAAGCAATTGGCTTCCAGTTTCTTTTGTTTCCAACAATATTAATTTAGATAAATTTGGGCATAAGCCTAAATTATTCATTAGAAAAATTTATAATAGATTGTACTGCCCTCGGTTCGAAATAGTACAGTGCTCTTACTGGCAATATGAACAAGGGATTGCAACCTCCTTTCCCGTTCAACTTTATTGGTTCAATTGTAACCCCTTGTTCATACATAGAGAACCACCCTGTCATTCTGAACATCTTTTTTCTTTGTCATTCTGAGCGAAGCGAAGAATCTCATAGATTCTTTGCTCCTCTCGTTTCACTGTGTGGAACGGAACCCCTTAAAAATGACATTGCCCTCCTTTTCGATAGAGCGCAATACGGATAAACTAAATTACAACATTACTCGCTACACTTTTCACTGGATAAATATTATAGGTGGTCGAGAAAGCCTTTATTCAGAATACAATAACTTTTCATTGCATCGGCAGTCAAGCAAGAATGAACCGGAATAATTCCCAGTAGGTCTCCTGGTTTGATTTGTTGGATGAATTTATCATCCATTTTAATTACACTATGTTCCTGTGTTATTCGGGAAACATAAGAGTTTGGGACTGGTTTTGCCCAGTTTCCATTCGATAGTTCGGAAACCAATCCATATACTTTTGTTCCTCCTATTTCGATATATTCTTTAGAAAGATGAATTGCACCCGCATAGGCAATTAGTTCTTTCCGTTCCGGATAAGCCGCTACAATAGGCGCTGCAACGCAAACTGCTATATCATCGAAGTCACAACTACCAAGGTTCATTTGCATTAAGTCGTAGAAAACAAAATTACCTGGGTGAAGTTCATCGACGCCCGGGAACTCGTTGGAAATACTCGCCGACGGTGTATCGCCAACCGAAAGAATAGGGTCGAGACCCTGCTCTTTAATATATTCTTTAATTTTGTTGAGTTCCATTAGAAAGGCTTGGTTCAATTCCACAACCTCATCTCTGGATTTTGCAAAATAGGTCAAACCATTGTGGGCGATTATTCCTTCGAGAATTAAGAGCTTAGATTTCTGTATTATCTTTAAAGCATTGGCTATCGAATGTATGTCTTGGTAATCGAACCCACTTCTTTTATATTCTACATCAATTTCAAGGTAAATCTTCAAAGGAACAGTTAAAACATTTTTCACAAATTCAAGTGAATATAGCTCAGAGATAACCACCTTCAAATCCACAAGTTTACTCACTTGAAGTATTTGGTCGAGTTCACGTAAATTTATAGGGAAAGCAATAAGGATATCGGTCCAATTTGTTTGCATAAAATATTGAGCCATCTTTAATGATGAAACCGTAATTTTAGTAACCCCTACATCTTTGAACCAAGTGGCAATTGCTTTGGATTGATGGGTTTTGAAATGCGGACGAAATTCAATTCCTAAACTTCTTATCTTCTCATTCATTCTTCGAATATTACGTTTGCATTTCACCTCGTCGAGTAGTAAAGTTGGGCGTGTAATGTCTTCGAGCGAAATGTACTCCATTTAGTATCCTTCAACCTCTTTTAATACTCTTATGCAATAATTCTTGTAATCTGAATTGGGCATCGAATCGACCCATTTTTCATATTCAGCCTTCGAAATGTACTTCATTCCGAGAGCAATTTCTTCGAGACAAGCAATCTTTCGCCCCTGTCGCTGTTCAATTGCTCGGATAAACAATGCTGCATCGAGCAAATTTGCCGAAGTCCCTGTGTCGAGCCAAGCAATTCCACGTCCGATTAGTTTTACTTCAAGTTTGTTCTGACTCAAGTATATTTTCTGTAAATCGGTTATCTCCAATTCCCCACGCTCACTTGGTTCGAGCTGTTCGGCGTAATAAGATACATCTTCGTCGAAAAGATAAAGTCCGGGAATAGCATATTTAGAAATGAATGATTTTGGCTTTTCAACTATTTTGGTAGGGTGTTGGTTTTCATCGAGAACAACAACGCCATAACTTTCTGGGTTTTCGACCTCGTAGGCAAATATTGTTGCAAAGCGATGCTCTTGTATAGCTGAACGAAGAAAATCGAGTTTACCATAGAACAAATTGTCTCCAAGTATTAGAGCCACTTTGCTCCCAATGATATAATCTTTTGCAATGATAAATGCTTGTGCAATTCCTTCGGGCTTGGGTTGAACAAGATACGAGAAACTAATGCCCCATTGATGCCCATCGCCGAGCAGGTTCTGGAAATTTGGAATATCTGTCGCAGTCGAAATAATAATAATATCCTTAATTCCAGCAAGCATTAATGTCGCAATCGGATAGTAAATCATCGGCTTATCGAAAATTGGTAGCAGTTGCTTGCTGATTACATTTGTCGATGGATAGAGTCGTGTGCCTTTGCCCCCGGCAAGAACAATTCCTTTCATAACAAAATGAAGATAAAATTAAAAATACAAAAATAGAGATTCTCTCGACAAAAACAAATTTTACGAGAGAATCTGGTAGAGAAAAGTAATTGTTCTAATTAATCGTTAGTTGATTTGCGGGGTAGTAGCTTCGTTTTCCAAATCTCCAACATTATCCAGTGGATAAGGTAGCGTTTCATAGTTTTGTATATGCCCTGTTTTATGTGATTGTGTTTTGCAACTGCAAAGCACAGCAAAAAGCATTGTAGAGGAGTCGAACAACTCTTTTTCATTTTTGCAACCGCAAGAACATTTATGTTGGTCCATACTATTCTCCTTTATTAATTTAAGACAAATACAAAATTAAGTTAATTTAACCTAAATTTCAAATTATTTAATGGAGATACTTAAAGTTTGGATTGGAATTGCGAAAAAAGAAGTAGGAAGTTTCGGGGTATAGACGTATATTAGTTTCATAGTAGCAATTGATAAACCCAATCACCATTTAATTTTTTTTTTGTAATTTTGTATTTTGGATGGTGCCATGGCCGAGTGGTTAGGCTGAGGTCTGCAAAACCTCCTACGTCGGTTCGAATCCGGCTGGCACCTCTTTTTTATACTAAAATATTTGTGTTAATTCAATAGGAGGAATAACAATGCCAATGGGTTCAACATCGGATCTAAGGGTGGGGGCTGTCATCAACTTCAACGGAGAACTTCATGTTGTACTCGAAAGCGAACACAGAACCCCCGGAAATCTTCGTGCCTTTTATCAGGTAAAAATGCGGAATATGAAAACGGGTCGGCTGAGCGAATTTCGCTTTCGTTCGGGCGAGTCGATTGAATTTGTTTATGTAGAGCGAAAACCTTATCAATATCTTTATCGCGATAGCAACAACCTTTTCTTTATGGATTTGGAAACCTATGAACAAATCCCTTTGGATATTGAACTTGTTGGGAATGCAATTAATTTTCTAACGGAAAACCAGGAAGTTCAAATTGCATTTGTTGATGGAAATCCTATTAGCGTTGAACTTCCACCTCATATTAATCTTCGTGTTGTTCAAACGGAACCGGGTCTGCGCGGCGATACAGCCACCAATGTCCTAAAACCAGCGGTATTAGAAAGTGGTACAACCATTCAAGTTCCGATTTTTGTAAACGAAGGGGATTTGATACGTGTCGATACACGAACAGGTGAATACATAGAAAGGGTTAAAGAGTAAGCCCTTGTTTTTAAAAATTTTTGACATTATATTTGTTTTTTAAAATGGCGAGGTGTTTATGGATTTAAATTACTTACGGAAAATTCTAAAAATTTTCGACCAAAGCTCGCTAAGCGACTTGTCAATCGAAGAAGATGGGATAAAAATATCCTTATCCCGAAAATATCAAGCAACGAATAATTTCCCGGTTGTTAGTCATTCTTTAAGTCAAAATATCCCCTTGCAACAACAAAATCTACCGGTTCAGTCTTCGGTAACAATCGAAGAAACAAGCCCTACAGAAATAATTGAAACTACAACGACCCAATACCATAAAATCATTTCTCCGATTGTAGGAACGTTTTATCGGGCACCATCTCCTGAATCAGAAAATTTTGTCGAGGTTGGCTCGCGTGTTGTTCCCGGCCAAACCCTTTGCATAATCGAAGCGATGAAGGTAATGAACGAAATTGAAAGCGATGTGGCTGGAACAGTGGTCGAAATTTTACCCGAAAATGGAAAGCCAGTGGAATACAACCAAACCCTTATGCTAATTAAACCAGACTAAAAAATTTGTTTCACAAACTTATAGGAATTTATAATGTCTCTTATAGAACAAATAGATAGTATTATTTCGCAAAAAAGCCTTCTCAAACACCCATTTTACCAGAAATGGAACGAAGGTGCTCTTTCTTTCGACGCTCTTCGAGGTTACAGCAAAGAATACTTTTTGCTTGTTGAATCTATTCCTAATTTCGTTTCGAAAATCGCCAGTTTTTCCAATGGAGCATACTATCGACAAATCAATGAAAATTTAAGAGAAGAAGAAGAACACATCCCATTGTGGATGAATTTTGCTAATCGTTTAGGGGTAACAAACGAAGAGTTGAGGCAATATCGTGGTTTACCTAAAACTCGCCGGGCGATAGAAAACTTTTCTGATTTAATTTCATCCTTAAATAGTGGAGCAACAGCAATGTATGCGTTCGAAAAA
>CAZPSM010000004.1:31137-33362 GCA_964589125.1 uncultured Hyphomicrobiales bacterium
GAAATTCCAACGATTAGCCAGACGAAAATCGATGGATTAATTAAATTCTATAAATTCGAACACGACGATTCTATTGAATATTTCCGAAGGCATATAACTGATGATGTTCGACATTGCGAAACTTGGGCCAATGTTCTCGATAAAGTCTCTATCGATAAACAATCTGAACTAATAAAAGTAGCGAATAGCACACTCGATTCTCTTAACTTATTATTGGATGCTTGTGTTGAGTCGTATTGTTAACGGTTCATTTTTGATTTTTGTTTTTCTAATTAGTGATAGGCGTTTTGATATTAAAATCTTATGTTTAGTAAAATATTAATTGCAAATCGAGGCGAAATAGCATTACGTATCATACGTGCTTGCAAAGAAATGGGAATAAAAACTGTTGTTGTATATTCCGAAGCCGATTCGCTTTCCCTCCCGGTCAAATTTGCCGACGAAGCGGTTTGCATTGGTCCCCCGCCTAGTGCAAGAAGTTATCTTTACATTCCTGCAATTATTTCCGCGGCACAAATCACGAATGTCGATGCAATACATCCCGGTTACGGTTTTCTTGCCGAAAACGCTACATTTGCCGAAATATGTGAGGCTTCGGGATTTGTTTTTATTGGACCACGCCCCGATTCAATTTCTAAAATGGGGAATAAATCGGTTGCAAAAGAAACAATGCAAAAAGCAGGTGTTCCCGTCATACCCGGTAGCAATGGAATTGTCCATTCGCTCGACGAAGCAATTTCAATTGCCGAGTCAATTGGTTATCCTATTATCATTAAGGCTGCTGCTGGTGGAGGGGGCCGCGGGATGCGCGTCGTCAACGACCAAGAAGAGTTATCAAGGTCGTTTGGTATTGCTAAAGCCGAAGCCGGAAGTTTTTTCGGTAGCCCAGATGTCTATATAGAAAAACTTTTGGGAAAATCGAGACATATTGAATTGCAAGTTCTTGGGGACAAATTTGGTAATGTTATCCACCTTAATGAAAGGGAATGCTCTTTGCAACGTCGGCACCAGAAACTTATTGAAGAAGCTCCATCGCCAGTTGTAACCCCAGAGCTCCGCCGACAGATGGGAAACGCCGCAACGATAGGTGCAAAGGCTGTTAATTATGAAGGTCCCGGCACAATCGAGTTCCTTGTCGATGAAGACTTTAATTTCTACTTTATGGAAATGAATACTCGAATCCAAGTTGAACATCCAGTTACCGAAGAATCAATTAGTGTAGATTTAATCAAAGAGCAAATACGGATTGCCGCCGGAGAGCCCCTTTCCCTACAAATCCAAGAACCGAAGTTTCACGCAATTGAATGTAGAATCATTGCCGAAGACCCTTTCAACGACTTCCGCCCTTCCCCCGGAAAAATTACAAGCCTCCATCTGCCGGGTGGGCATGGCGTTCGTGTGGATTCACATATTTACCAAGAATACCACGTTCCACCTTACTACGATTCTTTGCTTGCTAAGTTGATAACTTGGGGAAATGACCGCAACGAAGCAATAGTCAAAATGAAAAGAGCATTGGAAGAGTTCGTAATTGAAGGAGTCCCAACGACTATCCCGTTCCATTTAAAAATGATGGATAATCCCGATTTCCTAGCTGGAAATATAGATACAAAATATCTTGAAAGAGTTGATTGGAAAGCCACTTAACTTATATGCAAATCTAATTGTTTTATTATTTCTATTGCTTCCGATTTTCTATCTTTTGCTGGGACAACAATAAACCCATTGGAATCCCCAACAGCATCTGTTAAATGATAGGTATAAAGGCAAGCAGTAACAGAACAAATTAAAGCATCGAAGCAATGCCTATCTATCGTATTGGGTAATTTCAATTGGAAAAGTTGCTCGAAAAGTTCTCTCTTTGTCTTCAAATTTTTGTTGTAAAATCCCAAAATTTTTGCACTTGCTGTTGGAAACACTTCAATTATTTCCGAGTCAATTTTTTGATTTATTAGTTCGGCTAAATTCACAGCTCTTTCCGCTAATGAAAAAATTGAAGGTAATGACAAAGGCATTGCACCATATCCTTTCATCAATTTATCGCATAAACGGTCTCCAGTCCCAAGCGGTGCGTCAATCGCAACTATCGTAGGTCGATGCTTGGCGCAAACATTTACAATCTCGATATCTGTAAATAATGTAAAAACTAGTGCCTTACTACTTTCGAGCAAACAAACTCCCGTTTTATTCGTAGGTTTTGCAGCCAAGTCGATTCCAACAATCAC
>CAZPSM010000004.1:33388-42910 GCA_964589125.1 uncultured Hyphomicrobiales bacterium
ATCTAATTTTCATTGTTGGACAACAAATCTAATAAAAAAAGAGTAGAAATTGTTAGTATTTAAGCACCCCATAGTTTGAATAAAAGCATAGCCTTTTGAAATTTTATTTTATTCTTTCGATGAATTTATTTAATTTTGTATTTTAAAAAGGCTAGGTAGCTCAGTTGGTAGAGCAGTGGACTGAAAATCCATGTGTCGGCGGTTCAATTCCGTCCCTAGCCACACGATTTTACCCTTGTTTTTCGGCAAGGGTTTTTTGCGGGAAAGTATCTATTTGGAATTTTTAATACAGAAATCAGTTTGGCATTGTTTTAATTATTTATTTTATTTAATTTACTTTTTAAAATTGTGGGAAAAATGTGAGATATAAATGGATAACATACATAATGCAACCGGAGACTCGGAAAGCAATGAAAAAGGTCCATCTAGCCTTAAAAGATACAACCAGTATTATTACCAAATACTTAATCAAAAAACTGGGCATCGCGACCGTTGGTCCGAAAGCAGATTTTTTAACCTCGATTATTTAGAAAACTTTGATGTTGCCGAGGTAAAATATAATGGTGAGTCGAAGAATACCCCTTCCGAATTTGTTGAAGTTGCTTTCAAAGCCAAAAGAAAAAGGATTTTTAAAAATCCTAACAGACTAATATTCAGCAATTACGAGTATGTGGTTGTCGAAATCTATAATGGCTTCGATTTGGGAACGGTTGTTTCAATTGGCAAAGAAGCAAAAGAAAAATGGGAAAAAAATTATAGAAAAGACGAGCAAATCTATTCTGTGGTAAGATTTGCAACAGACAAGGATATGCAAATTTTTCAGAAGAACCAGAACGAAGAACCGCTCATTGTCGATACTACTCGTGAACTTGCAAAAAAGTATAATCTCGATATTAAAGTTACCGAAGCGGAATGGCAGCTCGATAGACAAAGGCTTACGATTTACTTCAGCGCTCCGCAAAGGGTAGATTTTCGTGAATTAGTTAAAGATTTAGCAAAAATTTATAAAACTCGAATCGAACTCCGCCAAATTAGCACTCGCGAAGAAGCTCGTAGAATCGGTGGAATGGGACCCTGCGGACTCGCTCTTTGCTGTTCAACTTTTTCTTGTCAGAATTGCCATGTTACTCTTGAACATGCTCGAACTCAACGACTTGCCAACAATGCATCTAAGTTAAGCGGTTATTGTGGACGACTTAAATGTTGTATCCTTTATGAATACAACATCTACGTAGAAGAATACAAAAATTATCCTCCGATGTTTTCAACTGTGGAAATGCCCGATGGAACCGCAAAAATCAACAAGATTGATATTTTCAACCACCGAGTTCATTTGTTATACGAAAAAACAGGCTACATAAGAATAATACCCAAGGCGGAAATCGATAAACTTCAATTGGAAGGTAAAATTACTCCCCCAGAAAAAGTTGAAGAGGAATTGCTTTACGACGACGACCAACACCTAAGCCCCGAAGATATTTCTCTATTAGAAGATAATGTTTTCTAATCGATGTATTTGCTCGTATTTGAAGATATAAAATTGCTAAACGAAATCCGTAGGATTTTAGGCAAGCAATTTCAAAAGTGCCTATATTTTACCCATCGTGAAATCCATTTAGAGCCAGTGCAAACTAAAGTATTTTCACGGTTTTTGTTCACAATCGGTATTGTCGTATTCATTTTTCTTATTGGATTTCAATACTGGTTCGGTGTCGTAGATTATCCCCAACCAATGAGTGGCAAGCCCAACTTTCATCTTGTTGTTGCGATTCCATTCGCTTTCGAATTTACACTTTTACTGGTGGGTATCATCTTGTTCATTCGTTTTCTTGCAGTTAATTTTTCCTTGCAACTTAATATCCCTAAACCAATTCAAAACGAAGCGAAAAGTTTAAGCGAGCGGGATATTCTGCTTGTTGTTCCCGATGAACTTTGTTTATCCATTACTCAATTTTTAGAAAATAGCAAAGAACCATATCTTGTTAAAAGGGTTGAAGAATGAGTTTGTTATGAAAAGTTTGGGGCTGATATGTTTCGGAATATTATTGCTTGGCTTTGCTATGGTTGTTTTAGTTCTTCGGATTAGTGGGCGTATTGTTTGTCTCAACACATCACAGCCTTTGGAAATAATTTCCGATATGGACCACCAGAAAAGATTAAAGGAAGACTATATTGATAATTTTTACAATCTTCAAACAATAAATGAATTGCCTAAAAGAGGCAGTGTTCCTTTAGAATCGATAAGATACCCATTCGAACCACACCAATTTGAACTTGCCGAAAGGGCTTTTTCCAACCCAATTTCTCCAACAACGTTTTCCCTAAAGCGAGGCGAGGTCTTGTTCAAACGGTTCTGTGTGGTTTGTCACGGCAAAGATGGCAAAGGGAATGGTTGGATAGTTACAAAAGTTCAACTTTCCGAAGGCGAGGAAGGTTTCCCACCGCCTAAGGACTTGACCTCGCAAAGCACAATGAATTTGCCCGATTCACGTATATTTCATATTATTAGTTCAGGGCAAAATTTGATGTTTCCCTACAACAGCAAATTAAGTGATTTTGATAAATGGTGTTTAATTTCTTATATTCGTAAACTACAAAATTTGCAATAAATGTGAGGTTCTTATGAAAAAGGTATTATTAGTTCTCGTACTAATTTTCCTGTCATATTTGTCTTCGAGTTCTCAAAACAAACAGTGGAAATTTTACTATAACGGAAACGATATTACTTCCGTTTGTCCCATTTTGGGAGATTCGGTTTACTTTTTTGGTTCACGAGAAGCGGGGATTGGTGTATTTAATTTCAATTCGACGCGATACATTGGTTTTATTAACAAATTAAGTTCAACTATACCAACACACAACATAAGACAAATACGTAAACGTTCGAGTTATAATGATACCTTTTGGATTTGCACAGACGAAGGTTTGATTCGTCTAACAAATTCAAATTATGTCGTCTACAATACACAAAATTCCGGATTACCAACAAACCTTATAAATGATATTACCATCGATGCCACTGGGTATAGATGGATTGCAACGGAACAAGGGTTAGTTCTAAATTATGATACTAATTGGGTAGTTTACAACACACAAAATTCGGGGATTCCATCGGATAGAATAAATTTCGTCAATGTCGATGCAATGGGAAATGTCTGGGTTGCAACAGATATGGGAATTGGTATGTTCGACAGAAGCAATTGGTATGTTTGGAACACCGGTAATTCCGGATTGCCCGACGATTACATAACTTTTATTGTTTTCGATAGAATGAACGGTTCAAAATGGATTGGTACATTCAATGGTGGTTTAGTCAATTGGTTAGGTAATAATTTCTTCGTTTATAATACAAGCAATTCGGTAATCCCAAGCAATACGGTTACCTCTTTTGCATACGATACAGCATCCAATAAATGGGTAGGAACCTCGAACGGAATTCTAATTATGTCAACAGGTGGTTGGGAAGTTCTAAATACCCAAAACTCAAAATTGAGTAACAATTATGTGAATAACATATATATCAATCCAAACAACAATGTAAAATTCATTGCTACCAAGGATAGTTTAACAGTCATTAAGGATACTTCCTTTTATGTCATTGAAATGACAAATTCTAAATTGCCCAGCAACCGAATCAAAAAAATTGTGGAAGGAAAAGATTTGGTAAAATGGATTGCAACGGAACAAGAACTTGTTTCTTTCGATGGCGATAACTGGAACGTTTACTCACGAAATAATTTACCTTTCGGAGGCAAGGTAATCAACGATTTAGCAATTGATTCCCAGAATCGACTTTGGATTGCAACCGACTCGGGATTGTATCGCCGAAGTGGAAATTCCTGGATATCTTTTGTTTACGATTCGACCGGTTTGCCTAGTAACAGGGTTTTAAAAATCTTGCCCGATAGTTCTACTCTTTGGGTTGGAACCGACAGCGGTTTAGCGAAGCTTTCTTCCGATAATCAATGGACAAGGTTCGATACACTTTACAATGGATTATTCCGAAATGAAATTTCGGCTTTAGCATTGGATAATGAAGGGAGATTATATGCAGGACTTGGGTTCAATGGCGTGGCTATTTATTCCCCCGATACATTAATCGTTTATAACGATACCACATCTCCGCTCGTAAACACCTATGTTACTTTCATTTATCCCGACACAGCGGGGACTCTCTGGGTTGGGACTACTTTGTATGGATTGTTGCTTCGAGATACTGTCTGGACTTCTTTCAATCCCGGGAATAGCCCTATGACCGATTATTTCGTTCGAGAATTCGATAAAGACTTTGGCAACTGGTATTGGACTGCCACGGGGATCGAGGGGCTTGTTTCGTTTCGGGACACCAATTGGGTAACTTATTCTAAAAATAATTCTCCATTGGCTTCCAATATTATCTACGATATTTTAGTCGACCGTTCTAATAATAAATGGTTGGCTACTTCGATGGGGCTCTATGTTTTCAATGCCGATAGTATTCTTCCGGAACTCAAGATGAGGGAAGTCAGCACTTCGATTTGTCAAGGTACATCTATCTTGGTAAACTACTATTCTTTCGGTCTTTATGAACCAAATAATCAATTTCTGGTGCTTTTAAGTGATTCCGCCGGAGGATTCAATAATCCTACAATTATCGGAAGATATACGGGACGCAAAGGACAGCCAATTCTTTGCTTTATTCCCAAAGGATTGCCCGAAAGTGATTTCTACCGCATCAGAGTTGTTTCGACAAATCCAGCCATCGATGGCGGAGACAACGGCGAAAACATCTCGATTCGGACAATCCCCAAGCCAAAGATTTATGGTAACAGCCTATCTTGCAGTAATGCAATTCAACTGTTTTGGCGAGATATTAATCCAACCTTGACATATCGCTGGGAGGTAATTGGAGGCACAATAATTGGGGATGCCTATAACGATACAATAAGTGTACAATGGAATGTTCCCGATAGTGGTTTTGTCAAATTAGTCGAATATAATCAATTTGGTTGTAGCGATTCTTCGACTATGACTGTTCGCATTTCTTCTTTACCGGGCAAAATCCTTTACGGTGCTCGTCGGGCTTGCGTTGGCAATACCTATATTTATTCAACCAGCGATAGCACAAATATCCAAAATTACTGGACAGTTGTAAACGGAACGTTAGTAAAAAAATATTCCCCCAGCGTTGTTGTGATTCAATGGAATACCGCCGGAGAGGGATATGTTAGGCTACGCAGAGTAAATCAGGCCGGTTGTGTCGATTCGGTTTCAATAAGTGTCGACATCAATTCAACACCGGTAGCGAATATAACGGGAGCAAATGAAGTAATGACGGAAACTATTTCTGTTTACAAAACTACTAAGATTTTCCCATCGATTAGTATAAGATGGAAAGTTACAAATGGAGAGATTATTGGTCCCAACAATCTGGATTCTGTTGTTGTTGGCTGGCCTACGGCTGGTTATGGAAAAGTTAAAGTTCTGCAAATTTCGTCGCAGGGTTGTTCCGATTCAAGTGAAAAAATTGTGAGAATTTTTGAATATGCAGCAGTTTCGGGCGATACTCTTGTTTGCGAAAACAACGAGACATATTTCGAGGCAATTTCGAACTTGGGTGCTAGCAACTTATGGTCTGTCGTAGGCGGAAACTTCGTATCGAATAATACTAACCGAAGGGTATGGATTAAATGGGGCAATAGTGGGGTTGGAAAGATTAAATTGGTTCAATACGTAACTGGAACAATGTACAAAGATTCTGTTGAAGTTATTGTCCGTATTGCTGCCAAACCCGCTAAACCTACGATAACGGATAGTTCTGGTATCTTAATTTCGTCTGCTATGTATGGTAACCAATGGTATTATAACGGAGTAAAAATACTTGGCGATACAAATAGAGCTATTGTGCCTTTAAGAACAGGATACTACACTGTTCAAGTAACCACTGCTCCCGGGTGTGTCTCCGAAATGTCCGACCCATATTATTCTATTAGTGGAGTAGAAGAAGAACGAAAATTTGCAAAGATTTTCCCTAATCCAACTACGAACAATCTTTACATTGTTTCCGAGGCGGGTCAAACCATCAATAGGATTATTGTTCGAGACCAAATTGGGAATGAATTATATAGGCAAACAGTTTTAAATCCACTGGAAAATTTGCAGTTGGATATGACACAATTTGATTCGGGGATTTATACAGTTGAATTAGGAACTAATAGAGGGATTGAACACCACTACATTGTTGTAGTGAAATAATGTTCAAGTATCTTGTGGAAAAGTGTTAATTTTGCATAGTGGAGAGTTGCCGGAGTGGCTGAACGGGGCGGTCTCGAAAACCGTTGTCCCGATACCTCGGGACCGGGGGTTCGAATCCCTCACTCTCCGCAAATGCCCGGATGGCGGAACTGGTAGACGCGCTGCGTTCAGGGCGCAGTGGCTGGATAGCCGTGCAGGTTCGATTCCTGTTCCGGGCACAAATGGTTACTTTCCCAAATTACCTCGTGCCAGCGAAGCAAATATTCCTAATCCGCATACTATTGCAAAAAGGAAAAAAACTACGTGAACAACATTTAAAAAGGCTGGAAGTGTGCTTTCCGATATATTCGCATCCCCAAGTTTTAACGAAAAGAACATAGTTGTAAAACCAATGCTCAACATTTGACCAACCAGTCGCATTGTCCCAACCGAGGCAGAAGCAACTCCGTAGAATCTGCGTTCGACGGAACTCATAATTGCATTCATATTGGGCGACGAAAAGAATGCAAAGCCTAATCCAATGATAATTAATGCGGTAAGAATGAAAAGCAATGGGGTCGTAGAGTTAAGTAATGAAAGGAGGAACAAACCAATAGTTGTTAGAAACATCCCAAATGACGCAACATAACGTGGTTCGATTCGGTCGGAAAGTTTCCCTGCATACGAGGAAAAAATTGCTTGTGTTACCGGCTGAAGAGCAAGAGCAAAACCGGCACTGCGCGGGGGAAAACCTTTCACATATTGAAGATATAGACTTAGTAAGAATCCAACAGCAAAAGTTGCCGAATAACTAATCAGTGCCGCAAGATTAGAAAAGGCAAAAACGCTGTTTTTGGTAAAAAGCGAAACATTCATAATTGGAGAGGCAACTTCCCTTTCCCATAAATAGAATCCAATGAGGAAAATGGCAGAGACTATCAACAGAACGATGCCTTCGGGCTTCTGAACCCTCGAAAGCCCCAGCATAAGCAATGGCAATGCTACCATATAGACTGTTGAGCCAACCCAGTCGAATTTTTCGCCTCGAGCATCCGCCCACTCCTCTTTCAATTTTGTAAACATCAAGTATGCCATAAAAATTCCGAAAGGGACGTTTAAGTAGAAGATACTTCTCCAACCAACATATTGCGTCAAAAGCCCACCGAAAAATGGGCCGAAAGACAATCCAAGATAAACAGCTGTAACGAGATAACCCATAGCTTTTCCACGTTCTCCAACGGGAAACACCGATGTAACTATTGCTGTTCCGGTTCCGAATACCATTGCTGAACCAATCCCTTGGAACGTTCTAAATATAATCAACGAGACTGTATCGAAAGCAAACCCAGAAAGCAACGAGAAAAAGGTATAAACGAGCAAGCCAAGTTGAAATATTTTCTTTCGACCTTTTATATCGGCTAATTTCCCAAGAGGCAGCAAAAAAGCGGCGGTAGTCAATAAATACGATGACGAAATCCAAGCAAGTGTTACTGCATCGGTTTTAAATTCGCTTTCAATCGAAGGCAAAGCCACATTGACCGAACTACCTATGAATGCCGTCAGGAATGAGGTTGTAACCGAAATAAGCAGAACCGCTTTCTTTAGTTGGGTTTTGTCATCCATTCTAAATCCGTATCAATTAATACTTTTGTTTCTATAAATGTTTAAAAGACGTTATGAGGGCGTTTTTTAATGTAGCCTCCAATGGTATCTTTTACATTGTGCATTACTACAAATGCATTGGGGTCAATTTTCGAAATTGTATAGCTGAGTTTCGGCAATTCCAATCGTGTAATTACTGTATAAATAATATCAATTTCGTCTGACCCTTCGGTGGTCTGTTTAACTTCCAGCCCACGCTTTCCTTTGAAAATTGTTACACCGCGTTCGATTTCATAAAGAACTGCTTTTCTTATTTCCTCGGCTTTCTCGGATATAATAATCACCGCAATATATTCTTCGATTCCCTCGATGAAAAAATCAGTTGTTTTTGAAGCAGAAATATATGTCAAAATGGAATAGAAAGCAATTTCAACTCCTAATGTAAATGCAACTATCGAAAAGATAATCACATTAATTACTAAAATAACATCACCGACAGTTGAGTGGATTTTTCGGCTTAAGAAGATGGACAAGATTTCAGTTCCGTCGAGAACGCCACCCCCCCGAACTGCTAAGCCAATTCCAGCACCAATAAAAAAACCGCCGAAAACCGCAACAAGCAATTTATCGTGAGTAATTGCAGGCAAAGGAAGAAACCACAAGCACAGCGAAAGAAATACGATTGCAATGATTGCTTTTACAGCAAGCTCTTTAGCCAAATTAAAGTATGCAAGCAATATAAAAGGAATATTAACAATGGCTATGAATAACGGCAAGGGAATACTTGTGAAAATTGCTAAAAGCATTGATATGCCAGTAACTCCCCCATCGACAAACTTGTTCGGTAGTAAAAAAGATTTCAAACCAAACGTAGCGGTAACGCCAGCGAGCAACAAAAAAATAAAACGTCGTATTTCACGCAAAAGGGGGCTCAATGAATAACCAAATTATATAAGTTTACGGGTAATATATTCGTAAGCAGATTTAATACGTTCATCGATTAATAAGTTTCTTTCAACAATGTTTATAGAATGCAGAACAGTTGTATGGTCGCGACCGCCAAAACTTTGTCCGATTGCAATTAAAGTTGAATTTGTAAGTTCTTTTGCAAGATACATAGCAAGTTGACGTGGAACTGTAATTTCCTTTTTTCTCGATTTGGATTCAAGTTCATCAACTTTAATATTGAAATAATGAGCTACTGCACTTTTGATTTTATCGAGAGTTACAACACGAACCGAACGGATATGTTTTGCGCGCAATATTTCACGCACCAGTTCTACACTCGGTTTTCGTTTAGAAAAAGCGATGGTAGCAAAAAGGCTTACAATTACCCCTTCGATTTCACGAACGTTTGTTATAACATTCTGAGCAATGTATTCAATGACCTCTTCGGGGAGTTCCAGACCTTCGTTTTCACTTTTCTTTTTCGTTATAGCAATCCTTGTTTCCAATTCAGGAGGTTGGATATCGGCGATTACCCCCCATTGGAACCGACTGATAAGCCTTTCATCCAAATCTTTAAGTTGTTTAGGTGGCTTGTCGCTTGTTAGAACTATTTGCTTACCTACCTGATGAAGTGCATTGAAAGTATGAAAGAAGTGGTCTTGGATTTTGCCTTTATTTTGAAAAAACTGGATATCGTCCACAAGAAGAACATCAATATTACGATAATGGCTGACAAAACCATTCATATCGTTGTTCTTA
>CAZPSM010000004.1:42930-59174 GCA_964589125.1 uncultured Hyphomicrobiales bacterium
CGATAAAACTGTTTGCAAAATTTTCACTCGTTGAATAAAGCACACGAACACTTGGATGATGCAAGAGTATATAATTACCGATTGCTTGTATTAAATGGGTTTTGCCAAGCCCTGTGTTGCCATAGAGTATTAATGGATTGTATCTGGGTTGTCGCGGATTTTTAGCGATTGCAAAGGCAGTGGAATATGCAAATTGGTTCGAATCCCCAACAACAAAATTATCAAATGTGTAGTTGGGAACAAGGTTAGGGTTGTAGTCAAGTTTTTGGATGATATTTCGTTGCACCTGTTCGTTGCTTAAAGCACTTGAACTTGGAAGTTTAACACTACTACTTTCCGGCATCGATTTATCGACAATGACTTGGTATTTTAATTGCACTTGTTCCCCGAAAAATCTTTGTATTGCTGTGCGCACCAATGAAAAGTAATGTTGGTCGAGCCACTCGCAGTAAAATTGGGATGGAACTTGAACAATCAGTTCATTTTCTTCAAATTTTAATGGTTTGATAGGAACGAACCATGTTTTAAATACCTGCAATGAAACATTTCCACGAATGAATTTTAAAAAATGTTTCCACCTTGATTCTAATGTGGTATCGCTCTCTTTAGTTGGTATTTCTGTTTGTATTGTTTCATAGACATCGCTAGGAAGCGTATCTTGTAGATTCATTCCTTACTTACCTCCATAATGTTAGTTAATGAAATCAGTTTAATCATACTTTAAAAAAGTTTGACTAAACTTGTTCGACGAAATTCTGATTTTTCTTCGAAACTTTCAAATAATTTTTAATAAAATTTTAACTTTTTTTCTTGTTTTTTTGTTGTAACGAAAAAATAAAGACTTAGCTATACATTTTGAGCAATTTTCCGAATTTATTCTATAATATATTGTTTAAGTTGTTGGAATATTTTGCTTTCTATTTACCCTCAGAAATGCACTCTTTTTTTATTAAGAAAATCGTATAAGTATCGATAAAATATAGAATAAACCATTAAAAAGGCGAATTCCCAATTTGGAAAAAGCTTAGCACCTCGCCGATACGGAAGTTTTGTATTGTTGTGGAAATTGGATTCGATTTCTTACCTAAATTGTTGAGTATTTCAAGCATCCCTTGTTGCTGCCAAATAAAATTCTGTGGAATCGATGGAAATTTACGGGTAAGTTTCCCATACGAGTTTAGCGCTGGGGTTGACCAAAACCATACAAATAAACTTATTCTTTCCGATTCATTAGCAATAGCAAGAGCAAGAGGAAGCAAACAATTTAGTATTATTTCGCGTCGTAGATGATTGCCTTCGTTAGCGATTCTTGTTTTCATCAGCGAAAAAAGCTGCTCTGCAAGGTTTTCAGTTTTTGAAGATTGTATTCCTATTAAAAATTCAAAAAGTTTCGATTTAGCAAATTTATCTATAACGTCATCGATATTGAGCTTTGAATAAAATGGTCTATGCCTTTTCGAAAAATACTTGTCGAGAAAATTCTTTATTAGGATTCTAAATGCATCTTCGAGCCCTAACTTTTCATAAACAATTTGTGCTTCCGATGTTTTACGAAGAAGGCGAAGGAGTGCATAGTTTTGAATCTCTTCGAGCGAATTAATTACTTCGTTAGTGTTTATTTCTGGCAGGTTGTCGATTTGTGGTAAAATATTGGGGTCGATTACAAGCGTTTCAAAATACCCCTCCTCGGTGGTGTCCATTGTCATAACTATATGAAGAACAACATTTTTATATTTGGGGTCTAATTGATGAGAATGGGCTGACCATTCCGAAGCTTTGCTATGAACTTCTGCATCCCCAACAATAATTGTTCCTTCGAGCAAAATTGCTATATCGAGGAAGTCCGGACCTTCGTTGTGGTTATGCCTACCGGGGGAAAGTATTTGCAAACGTTTTCCCGAAAGCGTTTTGAACACCATCGATGGGTCGGAAAAGAGTTTGTGGAGCCGTCTTTGTAAATCCAATTCCATTTGACTAACTTTCATAATTCAATCCTTAATTGTTCCCAATAGTATTTGGCTCGAGATTCAATATTTTCATATAAGTTGTCTCCGTCGCTTGAATAGATAATGTCGCGAGTTATGTTTACCAGAAGTGGCAAAGAATCGTTTGACTTCAAGAGGGATTGCAGATCGCCCCCTTGAGTTCCAACACCCGGAGAAAGTATAAAATGTTCTGGGATACTTCGACGAATGATGCCGAACTCTTCGGTTTTGGTTGCACCAACAACAAACCCTAACTGTTCAACGTTGAACCAAGTAATGATTTTTTCGAGCATTATCTGAAAAAGAAACTTGTGCTCGATGGTAATTTTTTGGAAATCATTTGCCCCAGGGTTCGATGTCAGCAGTAGAACAAAGTTCAGTTTGCTTGGAATCTCGAAAAAAGGTTCGAGCGAATCTTTACCCATAAAGGGATTTAAAGTAGCACAATCGAAGTTGAAAGATCCGTAGAGCGATTTAGCATAGGCTTTCGAAGAGTTTCCAATATCGGCACGTTTACCATCGGCAATTGTAATGGAATCGTCTCCTAAGTATTCAAGAGCCTTTTCCAGTGTTTGTAAACCTTTCGACCCGAACTGTTCAAAAAAAGCAAGGTTGAATTTGTATGCGCAAGCATATTGTTTTGTTGCATCAATCACGATTTGACAAAATTTAAGTATGGAATCGATGGAATTTCGGAACGAAGTAGGTATTTTCGAAGGGTCTGGGTCTATTCCTATGCAAAGTCGGGAATTTGTTTTCTTTTGCAAAGAAATTAATTTATGATAAGAATTCATCGATACTAATAAATTTCTGGAACATAAGTAAATTCTTGAATTGGGGGACGCACGTAAGAATTGTCAATTTTTCGAGGTGGGAACTCTATCGGCTTGGGTATAACATCTTCGTAGGGAATCATTTTTAGGATATGAGCAATACAATTAAGGCGTGCTTTCCGTTTGTCGTCGGCGTCGATACAATACCAAGGAGAATGTTTGGTATCTGTATATTTAAACATTTCGTCTTTGGCTCGTGAAAATTCCACCCATTTGTTCCAACTCGCAAGGTCCATTTCGGATAATTTCCAGCGTTTTTTGGGGTCGGTTGAACGCTCTTTAAGCCTTTTTTCCTGCTCCTCGTCGCTAATGGAAAACCAATATTTTAATAGGATAATACCGCTACGAATCAACATTTTCTCGAACTCTGGGCAAGAACGTAAAAATTCCCAATATTCTTCTTCTGTGCAAAAACCCATTACTTTTTCAACACCGGCGCGGTTATACCAACTTCGGTCGAACAGCACAATTTCGCCAGCGGACGGAAGATGAGCCACATATCTTTGGAAATACCATTGTGTTCGTTCACGGTCGGAAGGTTTTTCGAGAGCAACTACACGGCAACCACGTGGGTTTAATGCCTCTGTGATACGTTTGATGGTTCCGCCTTTGCCAGCGGCGTCGCGTCCTTCGAAAATGATAACTACTTTTAACCCTTTTTGCTTCACCCAGTATTGTAACTTTACAAGTTCAGTTTGAAGTCGCAAAAGTTCCTGCTCATAGAACTTCTTGCTGAGTTTGCCCTTTTCGTTGTATTTGGGCAAAGGCTCTTGATCGTGGTTTTTTTCCTTATGTCCCATTATTTCACCCCTTTAATTTATTAGAGATTGAAAATTCCAATATGCTAATTGAGGTATCTCCGTAGTCTTTGCGTTGGTGCAAAACAAATTCGCCTGGGTAATCGAAAGTCTCTGCGTTGGATGTTTCGAGCACCAAAATCGTCCCATCGTGAATTAAATTTTTCAACTTTGGATGATTTATAACTTTTGAATTTAGCGAAAGGTTGTAGGGAGGGTCGGAGAAAACCAAATCGAATGTGCGAGGCAGATTGTATGTAGTTAAAAAAGAAAAAACATCGGAAGTAGTAATTTTATATGCATTTATTGGTAAATCGAGTATATCGGAGTTTTGCTGAATGATTCTACTCGAGGCACGACTTTTATCGACAAAATGGCAAAAACTTGCGCCGCGACTTAAAGCCTCGAAGCCCAACAATCCAGTTCCGGCAAAAAGGTCCAAGACTTTCATTCCATAGAAATCAATATAATTCGATAACATATTAAATATCGCCTCTCGTGTAAAATCCGATGTTGGTCGAAGTGAATTGGGCAGCTTCGTTCGGAAAGTTCTCCCTTTAAATTTTCCTGCAACTATTCTCATTAGTAAATTTTTATTCTATCGTGATAAACCGGAATACTCGCTCCGATGCAAGGGGGAAGAATATGTGCTATTCGGGAACAATAAGCTCTTTCGCGCTCCGATAAACTCGTTGTAAACATCCTTAAGGGATTAAGTTTTTTTACAGTTGAAGTGCGTTGCGATATTTTCGAGGCAATAAATTCAAATAAATCGCGGGTTAAAGAAACTCCGAAAAGGAAACAAGCTTCCGGGCTTATATCTATCTCCTTGCGAACACCCTCTATATGTTTAATAATTAGGTCTGGTATATCATCAAATTTGTTGTATTTTATTAGCGAATACGATATAAATTGCCTGCCATTGATAATGCTAAAATCTATAAACCCATCTTGTATATTAAAGATACCTACATTTTTGCTGAAAAATTCAGGATAATTATAAAGCAAAGCGTTATGGGAATTTACCTGACTAATCTCAATTTTTTCAACAAGGCGGTTTAGTTGTGTTGTAATCTTTTTTATATTTTCATAAATCTTTCGCGGGATAATTACCGCAAGATAAAAGGGATTATTCTTCCTTTCCTTAAGTTGAAAAAGGTAAGTCGGAAACTCTGACGGGTCGAATTGGGGATATACTTGGCGCATTTCGATATTCACAATCGACATAATTTCGTCTTTCGATATTTTGGGGCGGGCGGGGAATTGTGTAATTAGAGCTAATTCCAATGGTAGTGCTAAATTTATGAAATGATACTGCTCGGGTATTGCTTCAACAAGGTAGAAGAATTCATCTAATCCTTCTTTCGAGTTGGGATTTTCTGGATTGTCGAGGTCAATTGGATGATTAGTTGAATTTATATACTTTAAACACAAGCCTTTCGCTTGGCTTTCAATCAGCGCAAGATAGGTTCGGTCTGTCCCAAAATAAATCGATAAGTTACTTTTCATTCTATATAGAAATCATTTAAATATTAAATGGCTTGGGCCTTTTAAATGTCTCGATAAGAGTGAGGAAATCCCGTTCAAAGCCAATACTTCTAATATGTTTTATATCGATATAGGGTAAATAATAAAGCATATTAGCGAAATGGATTGCAGATGCTAAAGTAAAGTCGGTGGCTTCGAGCAGCGAAGGTTGATGGTGAAAAACAACTGCTTCGACTATGCCGTGGGGAAAACCCCATAAGCCAAGTAAATAGCCTCCGATTTCTGCATGTGTACATCCAAAAATTTCTTGCTCTGCTTCCAAATTGTCAATAAATTTTTGTTCGGAAAGCGTTTTAACATTTTGAGGATATGTGCTTGTATTCAACAGGACGAACTTTCCAATATCGTGGAGAACACCGGCGGTGTAGGCAGAATCAATATCATATTTGTGGCTGAAAAATTTTTGGGCTAAACGGTATGAAGTGGATGCTACAATCAAGGAATGTTGCCAAATTTGCTCTAAATATTTCCTATTATCCTTCGTAATTTTAAATGAAGAAAGCAATTGGATATAAAACACAAGCGATTTAATAACATTAACACCGAGATAGGTTATGGCAAAACCTATGTTGGTTACTTCCCGTTGGATACCGAACAAAGCAGAATTTACTATTTGAAGAACTTTAGCCGCAAGGTTAGGGTCTTTCGAAATTAAATTGGCAATCTTAGGCAGCGAAAAGTTGGGTTTGCCTGCTTCTTCCTCAATTTGAAGATAAATCTCGGGTAACGATGGCACGGTTGTAGTGTCTTTTACCAGGTTAACAACCTTTTCATTGTTGAGTATCGATTTTAGCCTCAAAGTTCGATTGACACGATTTTTTAGGTGCTCTCGGGTAATGGGTTTTGTTACAAATTGATGGACATATTGACTTACTTGCGGAATTATGGGATTCTCGAGATTTTGAACCATTGCGAAACGAATTGTTCGGGGAAAAATCCTCTTAATTTCTCCAAGCAAATTTGCTCCGCTCGGAAGCACAATGTCCGCATTCGTAAATACAATATCGATTTCGTTATTGGCAAGAATTTGCAAAGCTCGTTCACCTGTTTCGGCAAACATCACATCCCATTCGCTTTGAAGAGGAACAAGCTGCTCAATCAGTTCAGCTATTCTTGATTGCTCTTTTTCAACAAATAATAAACTCGGTTTCACTATACTTTACTTAATAGTCATACATTTACGAATGCAAATTAAAAAGGTTTTTTTAAAAAACAATAAAGAATTAAAAAGATAATAATTTAACTACTTTCTTTATTTTTGTAGTTTATTTTTGCTTTCGGTTTCGGCTAATGGATAAATTTTTAACTTTTGACGAAATTATAGCTGCTTTAGATAACCCGCTAATCCAAAACCTATCGGGTGTTGAATTACTCGAAGGAATAAATATAGATACGAGGCAACTTCTACCGCATCAAATATTTGTTGCCTTACGTGGAGAAAATTTCGATGGACACAATTTTGTTGCCTCGGCATTCGAAAAAGGAGCCACCTTTTGTATAGTGGAACGAAGTTGGTTCGATAGCAATCTGTATTCCCACTACCCTTTGGTAATTGTCGAAAATACATTGCAAGCCTTTGGCGATATTGCAAATATGTATCGCAACAAGTTCAATATTCCAATTGTTGCTGTTGGCGGTTCGAACGGCAAGACAACCACAAAAGACTTTGTTGCTCATATACTTTCGCAAAAGTTCAATGTCTTGAAAACGGAAAGCAATTACAATAATCAAATCGGTGTCCCACTGACACTTTTCAAATTAAGCCAACACCATAATGTTGCTGTCATCGAGTTGGGAACGAACGAACCCGGGGAAATGTTTCGCCTTTGCGAAATCGTTGAACCGACAGACGGAATCATAACAAATATTGGTAAAGAACATTTAGAAAAACTTATCGATTTAGATGGCGTTGAAATGGAAGAAACAGCGCTCTTTGCATATTTAATTCGCCACAATGGTTTTGCTTATGTGAATTCGGATGACCCGAGGCTCGAACGATATGTTAAAGTTCTCGATAAATATATTACTTATGGCCGAAACCCGAACGCTCAAGTTCGTGGAGACTACCATTTCGATAAATATTTATTCCCTTCCGTAAATTTTGAATATGGTGATTTACGCTTTGATGCGAAACTCAAGAATCGAGGAATGGCGGTCGCTTATGCTTCGTTGCCCGCTGTTGCTGTTGGTTTGAAGTTTGGATTGGCACCCGAAGAAATTGTAAACGGGTTAGAAACTTTTACGCTCGACGAATCGAAAGAATATGGAAGAATGTTGATTAAAGACATCGACGGTGTTACAGTAATTAATGATACTTACAATGCAAACCCTTCCTCGATGGGGTTGGCGTTGAGAACAATGGAGGAAGTTAACGCCGATGGTGAAAAATATGCAGTCATCGGCGATATGTTAGAACTCGGCGAAAGTTCATTAGTTGAACACCGAGATATAATCTTGCTTGCAAGTAAGGTTAATCGTTTTGTATGCCTATTCGGTCAAGAAATGAAAAAAGCGTTGGATAGCATAAATACTAAGTTGGATAATGTTAGATTTTTCGAGACAAAAGATTCAATCTTGCATTTTTTGGATTCAAAGATTAAACCCGGAGACATTGTCCTATTCAAAGCCTCGCGGGGAATAAAAATGGAAGAAGTGGTAACAAAGTTTATAGAAAAATAAGGAAATAAATGCTATACTATTTGGCACTTTGGATTAAACAAACGTTCAATCCTCCGGGTTTCGGTGTTTTTCAATACATTACTTTTCGTTCTGCCGCTGCTGCAATCACTGCTTTGTTAATCAGTTTTATTGCTGGACCAAAAATTATCAGCTTCCTACGGAAGAAACAAATCGGTGAACAAAACAAGCTTGAATTAAACGGTGTGGGAAATCATTCGAAGAAAGCAGGCACCCCAACTATGGGCGGAATTATCGTGCTTTGTTCTTTGCTTATTCCAACTTTACTTTGGGGCGACATACTGAACGCTTATGTGATTTTGATTTTTGCCGCAACTCTTTGGATGGGTTTAGTTGGCTTTTTAGACGATTACCTAAAAGTAGTGAAAAAGAAGCCAAAAGGTTTAATTGCTCGGTGGAAATTGGCTGGACAAATCTTGCTTGGTATTATCGTCGGTGGAACTATTTATTTTTTCCCTGACTTCTTTTCCGATGATTTTGAGAAAATTAGAACATTAACCACAGTGCCATTCGCAAAAAACATAAACTTCGATTTTGGCTACCTATACATACCAATTGTTGTCCTAATTATCACAGCCACCTCTAATGCTGTTAATTTGACAGATGGATTGGATGGACTTGCTATTGGCACCGTTGGGATTGCTTTCCTTGCCCTTTCGATAATTACTTATGTAACTGGAAATGTGGTTTATTCCAAATATTTGAATATTATATTTCTGAAAGGCTCTTGGGAATTAACTATTTTCTGTTCTGCTCTTGTCGGCGCAGCATTAGGTTTCCTATGGTATAATTCTTATCCCGCACAAATTTTTATGGGCGATACTGGCTCACTTGCCTTGGGTGGGGCACTCGGTGTACTAATGATTCTGATTAAAAAAGAATTTCTTTTGCCAATAATTGGCGGAATCTTTTTTGCCGAAACACTTTCGGTTGTTCTACAAGTTGCATATTTTAAATATACTAAGAAAAAATATGGTGTCGGGCGTCGCCTATTTTTGATGGCTCCTCTCCATCATCATTTCGAAAAGAAGGATACTCACGAATCAAAAATTGTTCTTCGGTTCTATATAGTTGCCGTTATGCTTGCAATTATTGCAATGACAACCTTCAAGGTGCGATAACCCTACTTTACTTTGAATAAATGAGAAGGACAACGGGTGCAATCCGATGAACCAAACCCGGGTACGGGTATTTCTCCATTCAGTTGCTTTAAGGTATAGATGTTTATCATACATTCATCTGGATTCTCGCTCCGATAAATTTTGATTAATATTATTTTGGCGTGTGGGCTTTGAAGTAAATAATCGATATGCCAATGCAAAGATTTGTCTCGTTTACGAAGATGACGGGCTATTCTCTGCATTAGATTCTGTTTGCTGCTGCCAGTGTAATAATAGTATCCGGGTTCAAGTTCAATTTTGCCAAATTTTTTATGAAAGAAAGCAACATTTTGCTTAACCCAAATTAGTAGTTGATAAATGCCGGAATTCATCTTCTTTTGTAGTAAGAGGCAAAAAACTCGAAAACACGATTCGGGATAATTGAAATAAATTTTGTTAAAAGAAGAGTAGGACATGGGAATTGAATGTAACGTTTAGATTTATTCAATCTGTCGATGATTATCTTGGCGGCTTTATCGGCTTCCATAAGAAATGGCATTGGGAATTTATTTTTGGCTGTCATATTAGTGCGAACGAACCCGGGCTTCACAGTAACAACTTTAATCCCAAAAGGAGCAAGTTCAATCCTCGCAGATTCGGCAATCTTTGTAACCGCGGCTTTGCTAGCCGAATAGGCACTGCTGGAAGGATAACCACGCGAATCGGCAAGGGAACTGACTATGGCAATGGTTCCCCCTTTCGACTGCATCAGTTTAGAAAGCGATTCGAGCGAGTAAGCAACCCCAAATACATTCACTTTAAAAATATCTTTCAAATTCGATGAATAATCGTCATCTATTATCCAAGCATTTCGGCTTATTCCAGCATTTAGGATAGCAATGTCAATTCCATTCATAGCTTGAAATGCGTTGTGAATCGTTTTTTGCAACTCCTCCTTATTCGATACATCACACGGAAAAATGAAATACTCAGAACCGTTGTTGTGTATAATTTCTCCAACTTCGCAGAGCCTATGTTCATTTCGGGCAATTAAGCTTATTTGCACTTTTCCTTTTCGAGAGAACTGAATTGCAAGACTTCTGCCAATTCCTTCGGATGCACCGGTAATCAAAATTTTTTTCATATTAGATTTCAAAATTTTTTCAAACGATTAATGCCTTCGGTTAGCGTTTCTTTGCGTTTTGCAAAACAAATTCGCAACATTGTTTTCCCTTCCGACGATTTGCGGTAGAATGGTGATGGTGGAATAGTGGCTATCCCGAAATTTTTCGTTAATTCCATTGCCATCTGAACGTCATCATATCCCAAATTAGGAATATCGACCATCAAAAAATAACTCCCGAACGGCTTGTAGGGTTTAAACTTTGTGGTTGCAAGTTCAGCAAGTACTAAATCCCTTCGTTCTTGGTACTCTCGACGGAAATTAGGAAGATACTCTTCTAATCGGGTAAATGCATAAGCCATCGCGTGTTGGCCCGGGGTATTAACGGTAAAGGTTGTCCATTGATGGACTTTCCGAATACCTTCGGTAATTCTTGGATTGGCAATTGCCCAGCCAATTTTCCATCCAGTCATACTAAATGTTTTGCCAGTCGAGGAAATCATAATAGTTCGCTCTTTTTGGGGGTCAAACTTCATCGAAGGGAGGTGTTTCAAACCATCGTAAGTAAGAAATTCATAAACTTCATCGCTAATAACATATAAATTGTTTTTTCGAGCCAACTCGTAGATAAAAGAAAGTTCTTCGTTCGAAAAAACCTTTCCAGTTGGATTATGTGGATTGTTTATTATTATGGCTTTTGTTTTGAGCGAAATTGCATTTGCCAATTCTGTGAAGTCGAAGGAAAAATTGGGTTTGCGTAAAGTTACAAATTTGGGATTGCCACCTGCAAGAACCACATCGGAATAGTATGCATCGTAGAAAGGCTCAAAAAGTATAACTTCATCGCCCGGTTCAATTAATGCAAGGATTGCCGAAAATAGCGATTCCGTTGCACCCGCCGTTATTGTAATTTCATCTTCGATATCGAAAGTAAAATTATAATTGTGTTCATAGGTATCGCGAATAGCCTTTCGGAGCAAAAAGATTCCTTGTGGTGGTGCATACTGATTTTTCCCTTGTTTCATTGCTTCGAAGGCAGATTCCTTAATCCATTCGGGTCCATCGAAATCCGGAAATCCTTGACCTAAATTAACGGCGTGATACTCAAAAGCCAGTCGACTCATAGTTCCGAATATTGAATCTTCGATTCCACTGATCCTTCTGGCAAAAGATTTCATACTTTCTCCTAAATGTAAATTTCAAAATTAATTTAATAAATAATTTTAGACAATCAACAGCATTTTTTAGGAATTTAGGCGAAAAGTTGATATTTTTGTTTTTAATTATTGTTACAATTTAAGGTAATAGTATGGATTCAGCTGAACGACAAAAAAAAGCCTCCGGTGTTACTGCCTTGATGAATCATTTTCGAGATGCATTGTTAGTTCTTTTGCCTCAATTAGAAAAGGCAAATATTTCGTGGAAGCAACTCGAAGATATCGATATTTTCGACGGAGTTTGTGAATCTCTCTTTCAAATGATGGTTTTACCTAAAATTGAAGCATATATGAGCAAGAAACATAATTTTGTTCCACCTTTACCCAAATATGGCTTTTTTTACAAAGATTACAGCAAATCCAGTTATATTGAAGTAATTCCAGAACGAGACGAATATGCTGGCGGAATTTATGTGTTCGTTTATCTTAAATCGGTTAATTCACCATTTGATTATGTAGTTTGTAATATTATCGACGATAAAGGGAATGTATTGCGCCGCGATGTCGAAATTCCCTATAATAACGCAATTTTTCGTTTCCGTTTTAAAGGTACAGAAGGAGATATTATTCTCTCATAAATTTTTGGAGTTAGATTATGAAAAGATATTTTGGTCTTTCTATGCTTTGTCTGGTTTGTATAATAATGCCACTTTACTCGCAAAGCAGTTATTGGAAGCGTTTACTTTCCGCACCAACTTTCGATGTTGCTGTTAATCCATACAACGAAAATACTCTTATTGTTGGTGGCGAAGGTCGTTGGGTGTATCGTTCCTTCGACCGTGGACAAACCTGGGATTCAACGGTGATTTTTTATTCAATGCCATCGGCAATGTTGAACAATGTTTTGATTTTGCCTACCGATACGAATGTGGTATTAGTTGGTGGCTTAAAATTTGGCAACGTCGTTCGTTCTACCGACCAAGGCAAAACTTGGAAAATTGCATTGGCTAAACCTCCCGGATATAATATAGATTTAAATGGAAAGGCTATGCTATATAAACCCGACGACCCCAATGTGATTTTTGTTGGAGATTTCCAGTGGGCATATATATATCGGAGTACCGACGCTGGCCAAACTTGGGACACAATTTCGCGAGTTGAGCGAATTTATAAGTATGAAGGCAAAGATACATTGATGCCGACAAAAATTTGTTCCATCGGGCTACGCGAGGACAGCACAAACATAATTTTGGTTGGAAGTATTCTTGGTGAAATATTTGTTTCGACCGATGGCGGCTATAACTGGAAATTTACCGATTATTTGAGAACCCCCGACTCTCTTCAAAACGATGTCGAAATTACGCGAATCGAGTTTTCTCAAAGAAACCCATTCGTCGGATATGCTGTTGTAACCTATTTATTCCCACACAATTATAACAATGGTGGACTGCATCGAACTACCGATGGCGGTTACAATTGGGATATAATTGGCTTTCCCGATACAAGTATTTGGGCGCTTGCGGTTCGCGATAGAGAAACAACCGACGAGATTTTTATTGGCGGGTATACCGAAGACTACTGGAACGTTAAAGATACCACCGGGCTTATGGGTGCCGGGATTGTTCGTATTTCAACCGATGGTGGGGCAACTTGGCTAAACTTCGATGATAAAATCGATTGGTTGATTACAGACCGCCTATCGAACAGCGATTTAAATGCTATATCTTCTGCTTTCGGCGATACTCTTTACGCAATCGGCGATTACGGTATCGTAATCCGTTCGGATGACTTAGGTAAAAGTTGGAGCAACATCCATCTCGATAACAAAATTCGATTGCTCGGGTTAAGTTTTACTAACGGGTTAAGTGGTTTCGTTTGCGGTGAAGGTGGTAGCCTTTACAAAACAACGAAAGGGGGAATTTCGTGGAGCAAAATTCAATTGAACACATCGAATGACTTACGGGGTATTGCTGTTCTTCCAACAGGCGAAGGATTAATTGTTGGGAACAATGGCACTATATTCCGAACCACCGACGGAGGCCAAAATTGGATAGATATGAGCATCGACGGTAATTATGATTTCTTGGGTGTTAGATTGCTCTCCGACGGTAAAGCAGTGGTTTGGGGAAAAAATGGAGTAATTCTTACATCCTCCGATTATGGGGCAAACTGGACAATCCATACCATGGACAACAGAGAAACCGTCGTTTCTCTTACATTACGTTCCAACGATACCTTAATGTTTGTAACAAACAAGGGGAAAATTGTTAAAACCGATTGGGGAGTAACCACCTACCAAATTCTTTATGAAGAGTCGGATGTAGAATTTGTTGGCATAGATTTCCCGAGTGATAGTCTTGGTTTTGTTGCACAAAGAAAAAAATACTACCTTCGCACAACCGATGGTGGCAATAATTGGGTAAAGATTAAATATCTTATGAAAAGGGATGCCAATACAGTTAAGTTTGTAACGAACAGTGTCGGTTTCCTTGCTGGCCAATATACCACCATTGCGAGGAGCGAAGATTATGGCTTGAACTGGTCAATAGTGAGTGGTGGTCCTGGACCCCGAGCAAATGTTTGGCGAGCCTATTACACTGGCGAAAAGGGGCGGGAAAGGTTGTATATGGCAACCGAAGCGGGCTTGTTTGTCCTTGAATACCCTCTTTCGGTCGAAGAGTATTTCGAAAAATATGCTACGAGCCCATTGAAGGTCCATTTGCTACCGAATAACCAAACGCTTTTTATAAGTTATATGTTACAACATAAGGATAGAAAAACTTCTACACTTAAATTGAGTATTTTCAATATGCTTGGACAAAGTATTTTCTCTACCAACGTCAATGCTTTCGGCGAAAAGTTCGAGGATTTTGTTTATTTGCCTTTCAAACTCGAAAAGGGAGCATATATTGTGCAAATAATAGAAGGTGATGTTGCTACGAACAGGATTTTAATTTCTTATTGAGTAAATTCACGTAACTGCATACGAATTGCTGTTTCTACTTTTCCGAGAAATTACTTCTTTCAAGGTATTTTTCTTCATCTGTTGTAGAATTCATACCGAACAACTACTTCCGTATTAGCGTTTGATATGTGCCAAGAATTCTTCGACCTCTGGAATCCCGCCTTGGAAGACCAAATACCCATTGCTTGGTTCTCGTTCTGTAATTTCGCCAGCAATCGGGGTTAACATAATTTCTTTGACTTTTTCAAGGTCTGTTGTTTGCCCAAGAGCCCAGCAAAGTTTCATATATGCAACTTCGGGCAACATATTCGCAGCTGGTGTAACACCCAACGCCATCATATCTCGCCCCGTATCATAGACATACATTTGAACGTAACCCCAAAGGGTTTGGACAGTCATATAAATTGCAATTCCTTTTTCGTGTGCCCGTTTAAGCGAAGGATAAAGAGGTTTGTTGACGTGCCCCAACCCAGTCCCAGCAATTACTATTCCTTTGTATCCATTATCGATAAGAGAATCTATAATATCTGGTTTCATATTAGGATAGTAGTAAACAATCGAGACCTTTTCTTCGAATGCAGTATTTATAATCACATTTTTGTCGGAGCGTCGGCGTTTGTAATCTTGGCGGAGAGGTACAATTTTTGTTTTATCGACCATTGCAAGAGGCAAATCGCCCACGGTTCTGAAAGTCGAGCGATAAGAAGAATGCATTTTACGAACCCGAGTGCCACGATGTAATAACCCATAGACGTCGGAGGTTGGTCCGAACATACATACCATAACTTCGGCAATATCGCTTTCCGCTGCGGTTTTTACAGCATGAATAAGATTCGAGGCTGCATCGGACGAGGGACGGTCGCTCGAACGCTGTGAACCAACCATAACAATAGGGACTGGCGGGTTTTGAACCATAAAAGAGAGAATTGCCGCGGTAGGGGGCGTTGTGGCTGTTCCATGAGCCAGAACGATTCCTTGCACCCCTTTTTCGATTTCCCGCCCAATTGCATTAGCAGTCCCAATCCATTGCTCCGGACCCATATTTTCGCTAAATACTCCATATAGTTTTTCGGTTTCGAGGTTGCAATAATTCGCTAATTCTGGAACAGAGCCATATAATTCGCCCGGAGAAAAAGCGGGAATCACTGCTCCCGTTCTATAATCCAACCGAGAAGCAATCGTTCCACCTGTCCCAAACAGTTTAACTCTCGGTTTTTTAGGGTCATAGGGAAACTCTTTCTCTGGAATCTTATAGTGAGCAATTTTTCTACCCCCGACTTTTATATCGATTACTTTGCTTGCGGCAATACCAATATTATACCCGGAGCGAAGTTTCAAAACAATATGATGCTCGTCGGCTGTTTCGCTCCTTGGAAGTATGATGCCTATAAACTCGCCAGTGTTAGTTATTAATGTTACATCGCTCCAAACCATCGCTCCAAAATTCTTTAGAACCGAAAGAGATTCGCCACGATAACCTTTATAATTTTCGTTTGCTTCCATTCTAATTCCCCTCCTTCCAATTGTTTTGAACATACTCACGAATAAATTTACCTTCGACACTTCCTCGCAAACCATACATAACAAGGGCAATCACTACCTCATTCGCTTTTTCGGGGTTATGCAATTTAATCGATTTGAGTTCGTTTGTTGCTTTTTGGAACATATCGCGAACAACATCTTGGTTTGCTAACTTTGGTAGCCTTTCGAGTTTCAGTTCCCCGTTCTTTAAATAATCCTGCAAAGCAAGCACAAAACCATCGCGAAGTATTCTCCCATTTTTATATTCATAGAACAGTTCTTTGAAGATATTTGCATTGAGTTTACCAACTTCGAAACCTTGCTTTTTGAATTTCTTTAATAGATTAACTAAAACTTCGGATGCGAAAACGGGGTCAATGTTCCATTCTTTGACTACAAATTCAAACAATTGAGCATAGGGTGAAATCGAAAGTGGTTCAATACGGTCTTCTGGAACCCCGAGTTGGCGATACCATTTTACTCAAACACAAAAAGGTTTTGGCATATTTACTCGAATA
>CAZPSM010000005.1:0-9308 GCA_964589125.1 uncultured Hyphomicrobiales bacterium
ATTCATATTAGTTTGAGTGCCCGATCCCGTTTGCCATATTGATAATGGAAAATGCATATCAAATTTTCCACTTATGACTTCGTCGCAAGCCTTTACTATAAGTTCAGTCTTTTCTTTTGATAACAAACCCAATTCATTATTTACCAATGCACATGCTTTTTTCAATACTCCAAAAGCATAGATGATGCTTCGAGGCATTTTCTCTTCGCCGATTTTAAAATGTATCAGCGAGCGAGCCGTTTGAGCACCCCAATATACATTCGATGGGACCTCGATTTCACCCATCGAATCCCGTTCAATCCTTACTGACATATTAAACCTTTTAATAATTTGACAAAATTGAAAAGGAAATTAGCAAATTACTCCGAAAGAATAAAATTTATTGATATTTTTGTGTTTTTAATGGAGTTTGGGAAATGCAGGAACATAAAAGATTATTCATCGGAACTTTTGTTAAAGCCGAAAAGCTGTTACAACTTTATCCGAAACTCATTTCCGAGTTTTCAGAAATACTTGTTGGCAAATGGGTCGAGCAATGGAATCTTCATTTTACATATCATTTTCTTGGTGAGGTTCCTACTTTAATAATTCCAGAGTTGCTTAAAGAGATTAACCCATTTTTAGGAGAATACACCGATACTATTTCGCTGAACGGACTTGGTTGTTTCCCGAACCAATACAAGCCTCGAGTTCTTTTTGTAAATCTGTTTTGTGCCAATAGCCTGCTCGAAAAGTTACAAAATGATATGAAGAATGCATTAAGGAAATTAAAGTTTGATTTAGACGAACGCCACTTCCATCCGCATCTTACACTCGCGAGAATTAAGTATGTTCATAGAGAGCCTTTTATAGAAAAGCTAGAGAAATACAAAAAGGCGGACCTTGGTCAAATCAGCCACTTTCGAATTGAACTAATTGAAAGTAAACTGACATCGTCTGGACCATTGTATTGCCCACTCAGCAATAGCCACTAACGTAATGCATCAGAGAATTCTTTTAACTCTTGGGGAATGTCGAGGTGGGTTGTCGTTTTTGTATCCGCCGCAACATCGAGAGGTAGGACAGTTGGCTGTTGTCCTGGGTAGTGAACTATAAAGAAACTGCTATCGACACCGTTGAAGGATTCACGGACCATCACGTATCCCAACCAACTAGCAGCCAGAATGTCTTTGACAGCTGTTTTACCACCTCGTTGAAAATAGCCCATATCGACGTGTCGTATTTCGTGTTTAATCTTTCTACGAGCGAATATGTCTTCCAAAATTTTATGTATTTCATCGGCAGTTTTGGGGTAGCCTTCGGCAACAATTATACGTGTGTCGCGGTCGCGTTCACTAATCATATTAACGATTTCTTCGTAATCGACATCGTCATTGGGTAATATAATATATTCTGCGCCTGTTGCTACTCCTGCATAAAATGCAAGATAGCCGGAATCCCGTCCCATTGACTCAATAATATAAACGCGCCGATGTGCAGAAGCAGTATCACGTATCCATTCGAGCATTTCCAGACTTTTGTCAACTGCACTATAAAACCCGATAGAGTACCCAAAGTTATTGCATACATCGTTATCGATTGAACCTGCGGTTACCAAAATTTTTGTTCGAAGCCCTTTTGTCTTTATTATGTTATTCAACACATTTGAAGCGGCGAGACTTCCATTGCCTCCAATTACGAATAAATAGTCGAAAAAGTTGTCGTGAAGGTTTAAAGCCATTGCCTCTTGCATATCCTTGTTATCTTTAAGTTCGGGAACACGTAGGGTTCCTAATATAGTTCCTCCTTGTTGGGCAATGCCCGCCGTATCTTTTTTTACAAGTTTACGGAAATTTCCGTCGACAAGGCCACGCCAGCCATCGATAACCCCCCAAACGGAGGTTGCGGGCCGCAAGTTAAGTGCGCTCCGAACCACAGCTCGGATGAAAGCATTCATACCGGGTGAATCACCACCACCGGTCAAAATAGCTATTTTCATATACTTTACTTTTATTGTTGTTAAACACTTATTTTAGCAAGAAAAAACTAATAATTACTCCTACAATAGATATTGCAAGTGCAATATAAGCGATTTTTAACTTAGATTCCAACCGAAGGTTTTTTTGTCGCAAGTCGTTGAAGTGGTGAAAGACGTTTCGTATTTCATCTCGTATTTTATTTTGAATATCGTCTTGGGCTGAGGTTGTAGATTCAGTTGGTCCGGTTGTTTGGTTAGCGATCTGGTCGAAAAAAATGAGTTTTTTATTTAACGCTTCGGAAAATTCTGTGAAACGAGTTTCGATACGCATTCTTTCTTCTGCGATTATTTGTTTAAGATTATGTAAATTTGTCCTAATCGTTTCAATATCGTCATAAATAGTTTTCGAGAAATTAGATTGATTGACGGTTAAATTTAATAACTTCTGGTCGAAGTTAATAATTTTTTCGTCGAGCGACTTAAATTTGAAAACATATTTCACTTCTAATTTCTTAAACGTTGTGTCGAGTTCTTCGGATAACTTTGTATGTAGTTTATTGTAGAGCGATTCGAACTCTTTTTCAATTCGATTCTCTAATGTTTTAAGTAAATTATCGACTTCTATTAAGCGGATTTTAAGTTCGGAATGGAGAGTGGACATATTGTTATTCATAGACTCGATTGAACTTAAATTTTTGTATATGCTTTCTATACTGGCAGTTTTTTGGTCGAATTCGCCGAGGAAGTCGTCGATTTTTGTTTCCAACGAATGGATTTTACTCCCAACTTCGGTTGCCAAGATACGGGAAAACTCTGTGAGTTGATTCTGTTTCTGGATTATTTCTTGCTTTTCTTTTTCGAAAAATTCAAAAGCTCGGGAATATTCGATTGCCTGCCGCTTAATAGTTTCGAATAGCCCTTTCAGTTCGGAACTTATTGCTTTTGATTCGTCCATAATTTTGTATAATCAATGAAGTATTGCAAACTGGAACAAAGTTGCTCTAAATAATATCTTTCCAGTACTGGAACCTCTGTGTTTGAATAATTTAGTAAAATTTCGTTGACATCGTCGCGAAATTTTTCGTTTTTATTATAAAATTCGCGCCACTTAGTTTCGAGTAGTCCCGCAAGGATATCCATTTCCGCCAATTCTTCGAAAATCCTTCTTGGTTTTATTCGCTTTCGTTTCATTTAAAACTTATTGAATTGCGTTTAAACCTGATTCTAATCCCCAAATTAAATCCTCGACATTTTCAATTCCAACAGAAAGACGAACCAACCCATCACTTATTCCTGCTTCTTTTCTTAGTGCTGGTTCCATAGCAGCGTGGGTCATACTTGCTGGGTGTTGTATTAAAGATTCAACTCCACCTAAACTTACCGCGAGTTGCCAAACTTTGATATTATCCATCAAGGTTTTTCCCGCGTGTATCCCCCCTTTAAGTTCAAAAGCAATAACTCCACCTCCTCCATGTGTTTGCCGACGTGACAGTGAGTAATGAGGGTGGCTTTCGAGATAAGGATACCAGACTCTCTCCACTTTGGGATGGGTTTCGAGATATTTAGCAATGGCTAAAGCATTCTGGCAATGTTTCTCCATTCGTAGGGCTAATGTTTTAATGCCTCGATGAACCAAAAAAGCATTAAATGGGTCTATTACACCACCAATATGGTTCGATACTTTTCTAAACCAAGGATACTCATTCTCATCTTTTAGAACAACGATTCCAGCTACGACATCTGCATGTCCGTTTAAGAACTTTGTCATACTGTGGATTACAACATCTGCTCCGAGTTTTAAAGGTTTCTGAAGAATCGGGCTCATAAAAGTATTGTCAACTGCTACTTTGATTCCACGATTGTGTGCGATTTTGGAAATGGCCTCAATATCGGAAACTGAAAGCGTAGGATTACCGGGTGTTTCGAGTAGGATTAATTTAGTGTTTTCTCGCAAAACCGATTGAACAATTTCCAGATTACTTGTATCGACAAACGAGACTTCGATACCAAAGTTGGGTAGAATTTGCGACAAGAATGTTACAGTAGCACCATATATAGCATTCCCGCTAATAATGTGGTCTCCTTTTTTCAGAAGGGAGAAAAATACAAGACTGACTGCTGCCATTCCACTTGCGCATCCAACAGCTTTTGCTCCTTCTTCGAGTTCGGCGACAGCATTTTCCATTGCCTCGATAGTTGGGTTAAGCATACGGGTGTAAATGTAGCCTTCTTCCTCGCCTTTGAAAAGTCTGGCACCATGGTCTGCATTCTTAAATTTAAATGTTGAGGTTTGATAAATAGGGGGGACAATAGGACCAAATTCGTAGTCTTTCATTCCAGAATGAACACACATTGTAGATTCACCCATTTCACCTTGAGTTTTCATAAATTCTTTTCTAATAATATTTCAAAAAAAGAAAATTAACTATTAGGTTTTAATTATACAAGTAAGTTGTTATAAATTTGTCTTTATTAAATTAGAATGGTAATTTTGAACGAAATTTAAAGATTAATATGCAGAAGTTTTTGAGTAAACCGATAATTATTACGGGGATTTTTTGGCTATTACTTTTTTCGACTTTGTTGTTGTTTTCACAAAATCCAAAAGATATACCATCATCATTTCCCTTGAAGGTTGGAGTTTCATTTGATTATGGCTTCCTTTTTCATTCAGCATATTTTAAGAAGTTACCCGGTATTCCGAATTGCTGCCCTCGGTTTGAACGAGGTGAGGGCAATGGTTTTAGGATTAGTATTTTAGGTGAATACAACCTTTCCGCCCCTATCTTTGTTGGAGCGCGCTTGTTTTATCAGAACTTTAACGGTACTCTCGGCAAAGCTGAACCTACTACCTTGATTTATCAAGGAACTCCACTCGATGGAGTATTCGAGCATAAAATAATATCCAAGTTCATTAATATGGGAATCGAACCATACATTTCATTCAATCCAATATCGAGTTTGTATCTGAGTATTGGAGTAATTTTGGGATATTCCTTCTCTACTTGGTTTGACCAGTCAGAAACAATTATTGAACCGAAAAATATAGGAACATTTCGCGGCTCGAATTTCATGCTCTTGAATTGAAGATAATCAAATAAAGGTTCCTATTATTCATCCTGTTTCTTTCTAACATATAATGGTTTCATCCCTTAAATGAAATGCTTGCCGGTTTACATAAGAAAATGGAAATATAAAGAGATAGGCTTTCCTATCTGTTTTTAATACATTGGAAATTCTTAATTTTGAAGTTTTGAAGTTTCACGAGTTGAAGATGAGCATAATCCTTGATGGTAAAAGTTTAACAATCGAAAAATTAGTAGCAATTGCGCGCTTTGGAGCAAAAGTTGAATTGGATTCCCAGGCATTGGAGCGCATAAAAGCCTGTCGAGCGATGCTTGAACAAAAATTGAAAGCAAAGGAAATTATGTATGGGACTAACACTGGAATTGGCGAATTTTCGGAGATTGTCCTTTCGGATGAACAAGTTAAAGAGTTTCAAAAATACTTGATTTATAATCATTCTGCGGGGATTGGTGAACCGATGCCAATTGAATATGTTCGGGGAGCAATTGCTAGTAGAATCAATGTTCATGCGAAGGGCTACTCTGCCTGTCGTCCGGAAATTACTATGACGCTAGTCGAGATGCTGAACAAAGACGTAATTCCTGTTGTATGCCAAAAAGGTTCGGTTGGTGCATGTGGCGATTTGGCTCCAATGTCGCAAATTGCCCTTCTGATGTTGGGCGAGGGAGAAGCATTCTACCAAGGAGAAAGATTACCCGGGCGAATTGCCTTTGAACGTGCCGATATCCCAATTCCGGGATTACAAGCCCGCGATGGTTTGGCAATCATCAACGGTTCAAATTTTATTACTGCTATTAGTGCCATACAACTTTGGGATATCAATCGCTGGTTAAAGCAGGCAGAAATTGCATCGGCAATGTCGTTGGAAGCCTTGCTGGCAAATTTAAAACCTTATGATATTCGTATTCATAAACTTCGAGGTTTTCCCGGAGCACAAAGAAGTGCACGTGCGATAATGAAATGCATCGAAGGAAGCGACCTTCTTTCGGGAAAAGTGAAAACGAAAGTTCAAGACGCATATTCAATGCGTTCAACTCCACAAGTAATCGGAGCGGCCCACGATGTTGTTCGATTTGCCCGCGAACAAGTAGAAATTGAGCTTAACGGGGTCGGTGATAATCCAATCTTTGTTGTTGAAGATGGGGTAACGTTAACGGGGGCAAATTTTCAGGGAACGCCGATTTCCCTTCCAATGGATTTTGTTGGTGCAGCAGTTACTATGGTATGCGTTCTTTCAGAAAGAAGGGTGAATAGGCTGCTAAATCCAGCGTTAAGCCAGGGGTTACCTGCTTTCTTAACCAAAGACCCGGGATTTTATTCTGGTCTGATGTTAAGTCAATATACAGCCGATACGTTGATAGTTGAGCAAAGAATGCTTTCGATGCCCGCATCAATTCAGTCGATTCCAGCCGCTGCCGACCAAGAAGATTTTGTTTCTATGGGAATGAACACCGTTTGGAAAAATGCTCAGATTTTAGATAATGCTTATGGGATCCTTGGAATTGAGTATATGGCAGCAGCACAGGCTCTTGATTTTAGGGATTTTCAGGTGGGTAAAGGAGTTGGGGTTGCCAAACAAGTAATTCGAGAATATGTTCCATTTCTTGATGTGGATAGACCGCTTTACATTGACCACAACAAAATGAAAGAATTAGTTAAAAGTTGTAAAATATTGGAAGCAGTTGAGCAACAAATTGGTGTTTTGGAATAGGAGATATTATGGAATTGAAAAGCCTTGAAGTTTTTTTTGAAATTTCAAAACAAAAACCAAAGAAAAAGTTGGTCGTTGCGGCAGCCGAGGATGAACCGGTACTCGTTGCGGTAAAAAAAGCAACAGAAATCGGATTAATCGAACCGATTTTTGTAGGGAATAAAAACAAGGTTGAACAAATTTCTGTGCAAATTGGTTTCGATATTTCAAATTTTGAGTTTATTGAGGAAAGCAATCCCGCAAAATCTTCGAAAATTGCCGTAGGAATCGTTCGTGAAGGTGTAGCACAAATTATTATGAAGGGATTAGTCAACACTGCCGATTATTTGAAGGCTATTCTCGACAAGGAAAATGGCTTGCGAACCGGCTCTCTGTTGAGTCATATAGGTATTTTCCAAATCCCAGCATATCATAAACTCCTTGGCTTAACAGATGCAGCACAAAATATCGCTCCAACCATAGACGAAAAAATTGCAATTATCCAAAATAGTATTGATTTATTTCATCGGTTAGGGGTCGAATTGCCCAAAGTTGCTCTTCTTGCCGCAGTCGAGACAGTTAATCCCAGAATGCCTGCAACAACCGATGCCGCATTAATTACAATGATGAATCGTAGGAAACAAATTCAGGGGTGTATTATCGATGGACCTCTTGCCTTTGATAATGCAATTTCGAAAGAGGCAGCCAACCACAAAGGTATTGAAAGCCTAGTTTCTGGCGAAGTTGATTTGCTGGTTGCCCCTAATATAGAAGTTGGAAATTCGCTTTATAAAAGTTTTACTTACTTTGCAAGAGGAACTGTTGCGGCAATAATCCTCGGAGCGAAAGTCCCGATTGTGCTTACATCAAGAGCAGATTCCGACGAGAGCAAATTAATGTCGATTGCGCTTGCTGCTTCATATTAAAATAAGGATTTTTATCGAAGGGTGAAACAAATTATTCCATCTTCAGAAGGGTTTCTTATATGTTAATTCCGATGTTTAACCCGAGAAAAAGACCGCCAAAGTCTTTAATTGGAAGGTCTTTGATGCTTTCAAGCCCATTGCCACCGAATGGTATCCAATAGTAACGTATCGAAAACCCAAGATAGGAATTACTAGTTGTTGGTATATTAATTCCTCCCCCAACGAATCCCCCAAACCGGATATAAAAACGAGTGTAACCAAAAGAAGTGAAAAATTCTTTGTCGTATGGTGTTGCAATTATAAAAGTAGGACCAACCCCGAAGTTAACATATGGAAAGAAATTAGAGTTTAGCGCCTTGGTAAAAACAAATTTGTTTATTCCGAAGGTAAGTGGAAACATATATAATCGATTAATTTTACCCGGAACAAACAACCGTCCAGTATTCAGGTCATAATATTCGAACTCATCAGTGTTTCGTGCTCCCGACATATATAGATTCACAAAAAGTGATAAATCTTCGGCAATAAATTTGTCGTAGAACAACCCGAATCCAAAGCCATTGTTCGATAGAATTACATTAAATCCCCAAGATTTATAAAAGCCTATTTCTGTTGTCTGGGCTTTAATTAGAGGTCGCGGACTGTTGAAGACTATGTTGGTATCCAGTGGGAGTGAATTTATTGGTTGAAAAATTTCTATAGAATAAGAAAGATTCCAGGTAATCAATAGAAATATTAATACGGTTCCAAGTTTTTTCACAGATTCTCCATTTAAACATAATTAGCAACGAATGAATCTTAAAAAATTGTAACTTTAATGAAAGTTTAGTAATTTTGTATGATTATTTTTTGAAAATTGAAATTAATGGTATTAGGCAAACTTGTTGAACGGATTCAGAATTTTTTACCCTTCGAAACAGGTTTGGAAAACGATAAAATAGGAATACAACTTCAACCGAATTCTGCAGAAATTAGGAGGCTGTTGGTAGCCTACGAAATAACCCCAGAAGTAATCTTGGAAGCAACAGAAAAAAAAGCAAAATGTATTGTCTGTTTTCATCCTTTAATTTATAATCCTCTCGCATCAATATTAGAACAAGAGCGAGTCGGTAATTTATTAATTCAGTTAATCCAAAATAATATTGCATTAGTAGTTTGTCATACAAATTTTGATGCATACCAATTTGGAACTAGTTGGATTTTTGCAAATGCGTTGGGTTTGGGTGAAATTGATTTTCTTGAGCCTAATCCAAGATTCGAGAAGTTTGGAATGGGGGTATATGGGAAATTTGAAAAGCAAATTTCGGTTGAAAAATTTTTATTGCAAGTACAAAAGATAACACAATCTCCTTTGCGTTGGTGCAAAGGAAAAACTGATTTCATTCAGTCGGTTGGAATTCTTGGCGGAAGTGGAATTTCGTATCTTGAAAAGGGAGTCGATGCATTCATCACCGCCGATGTTTCATATCACTATTTTCATAAATATAACGGTAAATTAATGATAGTTGACCCGGGACATTGGGAAATGGAATATTTTGTGCCATTCGGATTATCGAAGTTATTGATGCAAATTTTTAGCTTCAACGAGCTTGAAATTATTCCGTCTTTAGTTTATACTAATCCGGTTAATTATTGGAGTGAAGACAAT
>CAZPSM010000005.1:9333-16994 GCA_964589125.1 uncultured Hyphomicrobiales bacterium
CAGAAACAGAAGATATTAATTAGTAATATGAAGGAGTAACATATGGTTCACCAATTGCAATTTCTTGTAGCATTATCGCTAGTTGATAAGAAGCAAGACGACCTCGAGGAGGAATATGGCGACTTGCCCGAGCGAATACAAAAAATGAAAAGTGTTTACCACGAAAAAAGTGCTATGTTTAAAGAGACTCAAAAAATCCTTGAAGATGTGAAAGACTTCCAGATTACTTCGGCAAAGGCTCTCGAAGAGCTAAAAGCCCGGGAAGAAAAACTTTCGAAGCAGCAATTTCTTGTTCGGAATAATAGAGAATTCGATGCCATCACTCGCGAAATTGAACATGCGCGTAGTGAATATACGAGAATTTCAGATGAATTAAGACAAGCAGCAATGAAAGAGGAGAATCTGCGGCAGGTTCTTGAAACACAAAAACAAGAAGTTGAAGAGATTTTAAAAGAATTAAATGAACTTGAAGCCGAGTATGAGTTAATAGCAACAAATCAGAACGAGGAGTTAAACGAAATAAAAACAAAGAGGGCTGAAATTGTAGAGAAAATAAAACGTCAAAATTTAGAGTTTTATCAAAGAATTAGAACTATGCACAAAGATGCAATTGTGAAGGTGAAAAAAAATAGTTGCACTGGTTGCTTTAGCCATATTCCTCCACAAAAGATTGTTGAGTTGAGGAATGATTTAGATACAATTTTTACTTGTGAGAACTGTGGACGTATTCTTTACCCAGAAGATTTGGTAATCGATAGTAGTTATATTTAAAAAAATTTTGTAAATTTGTGAGAATCGAATCGTTCTTTGATGGAAGAGTGGGCAACCGCGGAGGGTACTGTATTGCTCTTCGAGGAAAGTCCGAACTCCGGGAACAGCGCGCTTCCTAACGGGAAGGTAGCAAGCCGTTCTTGAGCGGCGAGCTAACGGAAAGTGCAACAGAAAATAAACTGCCAATCCAGCCTATTCATATAGGTGTTATGGAGGCGATGGTGAAATGGTAGGGTAAGAGCCTACCAGCACTTCGGGTGACCGAAGTGGCTGTGCAAACCCCGCGCGGAGCAAGGTCAAATAGGAAAGCATACCACTTCTGTGGTGCCGATTTGTTCCGTCGGCTAATTCTTCGGAATTGGTGCTTTCGGGTAGACCGCTGGAGAGTATTGGCAACAATGCTCCTAGATAAATGGTTGCCTCCATTCCAGAACTACTGGGATGCAGACAGAATTCGGCTTATAACTCTTTCATCAAAGGCGATTCATTTTTTTGTAAAATATAAGAGGTTGAAATGAAATTTTCAGATGACCCTTATGTTCGCGAACTTCTTCCGGAATTCGTAGATACCTGGCTTTCCGATTTGGATTCCAAATTTAAAGGTTTGATTGAAGCAAAGGCAACCGATGACCTGTATCGTTTTGGGCACACATTGAAAGGTTCTTGTTTCCAATTCGGTCTGGACGATATTGCTCAGCTTGGTATCGAACTTATGGATTATGCAAAGAAGAATGATTGGAACAATGCTTTGCAAATGGAAGATAAAATTCGCAAGGCTTTACTCGATGTTAAACAATACCTCGAAACAAGTTCTCTATAATAAAAGGATTGAAAATGAGAAAAATTTTCTCTTTCATTGTAATTCTGTGTGTATTTTGCATCTATAGTATAAGTTGCCAAATTAGAGTTGCAGTGTTGCCTTTCCAAAACATGGATGGAGATTTAAGTTTAAATGTTCTAAGTTACAAATTGCAAGATAGTGTAGCCAATCTTTTACGCGAAAAAGACCCCGAAGGAAAGCATTTCACAATCATCCCTTCGGATTCAATTGATTTCATTGTTAGTCAATTTAATCTTGACCCAGTAAATCCTCAGTATCCTTCCGATATTTGGAAAGCAGTTCAAATGTTAAGTGCCGACGTAGTTGTCAGTGGAACATTTAATCGTAAAGCCGATAGAATTCTTATTAACGCTTATATTTATGATGTTGCTACAAAGTTAGCATACCCAGATTACCAAGCACGCGATATATTCAAAGCCGAAGAAAACGTGATGGAGGCAGTTCCAATTATTGTCAAGCGATTGCTTCCCGGTCTTATTGGACAATAGGTTCAGCAATTTTGAAATGAATGGCTAACCAGATTGTTTTCTGGTTTGGGTCCGTCCATTCTATGCGATGGAGTTCGTGAGGCTTTATAAGTAGGTAATCTCCTTCAGATAATGTTATAGGTTCTGGTGCACCCTTGAATCGAATTTGAGCCATTCCTTTGAGCAAAGCGACCCATTCATATTCGTCTTGGTCATACCAGAAATCGGGTGGTGAAGTATGTCCCTCGGAAATTATTCGTTCTATTTTGATAGTTTGGTTGTAAAAGATATTTTGGAAAAATTCGGAATTTGGATTGAAGTTATAACCCACAAGACTGTATATGTTTTGTACCATTGGTTTTTTCATTTATTCTGTAGCGCATAGGGGACTCGAACCCCTGCCGCGGCCTTGAGAGGGCCGTGTCCTAACCACTAGACGAATGCGCCAAAGTCACAATATAAGAAAACTAAAAATTTATTGCTCATTTTTGCGTTCTCTGTTTAGTTGTGTCTGTTGATTGGTTAGCAAATTCATGATGTGTTTGGTGTTGTGGTTTTGGCAACAAAGCCTTTCTACTTAATTTAAATTTCCCATCGCTAGTAATTTCGACCAACTTTACTTCCACTTTATCGCCAACACTAAGAATATCGGAAACTTTAGTAATGTGCTTATAGTCGATGTTTGAAATATGAAGCAAGCCAGTTTTCCGGGGCAAAAATTCGACGAAGGCACCAAGACCTTCCCGAATTTCTTTAACTTCGCCAGTGTAAACGTCTCCGACTTCTGGCTTACGAATAATATTTTCTATCATTTTCGCAGCGTTCAAACCATCTTCTTTTGAAGTAGAAGCAATTTGCACTGTCCCGTCATCTTCGATGAAAATAGATGTATTTGTTTCTTTTGCAATATTTCGTATCGTTTCACCTCCAGTTCCGATTACCAAACCTATAGTATCGGTAGGTATTTTCAGAGAAATAAATCTTGGAGCATAAGGAGAAATATCTTCCCTTGGTGTGGGAATTACTTCATTCATTTTCTCGAGAATAAATAATCGTGCTTGACGTGCTTGTTCAAGAGCAGTTCGCATTATATCTATTGAAAGACCTTCAATTTTTATGTCCATTTGGCACGCGGTAATACCTTCGGTTGTTCCTGCAACTTTGAAATCCATATCGCCGAGGTGGTCTTCATCGCCAAGTATATCTGTCAAAATTGCAATTCTATCCCCTTCTTTAATTAAACCCATAGCAATTCCAGCTACTGCTTTCTTCATTGGAACACCAGCATCGAAAAGCGAAAGACTTCCAGCGCATACCGTTGCCATCGAAGACGAACCATTGGACTCAAGGATATCGGAAACAACTCGTATTGTGTATGGAAATGTTTCTTGCGATGGAAGCATATTTTTTAAAGCACGTTCAGCAAGATTTCCGTGTCCGATTTCTCTTCGGCTAACCCCCGTAACACGCCCAACTTCTCCTGTTGAAAAAGGAGGAAAATTGTAGTGGAGCATAAATCTGGAAGTATAGTATGGGAAGATGCCATCGAATATTTGTTCATCTTCTTTTGTGCCAAGAGTAGTTGTGCAAAGTGCTTGGGTTTCGCCACGAGTAAACAAAGATGAGCCATGAGCGCGGGGAAGCAAGCCTACTTCAGCGTAAATAGGTCTAATATCCTTTAAGCCACGTCCATCAAGGCGACGATTTTCATTTAGAATCATTTCTCTCATCGCCTTTTTTTCTATCTCGTTAATAATATTACTTATGGCTTTTTCGAAATCGAATTCAATGTATTCTTCCTTTTCGCCAAATTGAGCAACAGCCACTTCCAAAGCCTTCTGAACGAAGCGGTTTCGCCATTCTTGTCTCTCCTGTTTCGTTGTTATTGCGTGGATATATTCCTGAATATCTTGTGATATGGCTGATTCGGTTAACTCTACTAATTCTTGTGGATATGTTATTTCCAAAACTTCGCGCTTGTTTTTCCCAACTTTTTCAGCCAATTCCTTCTGCATCTTGTTCAGAACTTTAATCCATTCGTGAGCAAAAGAAAGAGCAGAGAGGAACTCCTCTTCGGAGATTTCCTTTGCTTCTCCTTCGACCATAACAATCGAAGTATCGGTTCCTGCAACCGTCAAATCCATATCGGAGATTTTAAGTTCTTCGAACGATGGATTAACTTTAAAGCTACCATTTATTCTACCGACACGAACTTCCGAAACTGGGCCGGCGAAAGGTATATCCGAAATCATTAAAGCAGCAGAAGCACCGACCATAGCAAGAGTATCGGGGTCAACTTCGGGTTGAGTCGAAAATACTGTTGCTATTATTTGGGTTTCAAAATGCCAAAATTTTGGGATTAGCGGTCTAATTGGACGGTCAATAAGCCGAGCAGAAAGAACTTCACGGTCTGTCGGTTTGCCTTCTCGTTTAAAGAAACCTCCCGGTATTTTACCCGCAGATGCGCTCTTTTCGCGATATTCGACTTGCAAAGGCAAAAAGTCAACATCGGGTTTTTCTTCCTCCGAAGCAACAGCAGTTACAAGTACCATCGTTTCTCCACATTTTACCATCACTGCTCCGTTGGCAAACTTTGCGTATTTTCCAGACTCGAGTGAATATTCACGTCCATCAAAATCTACACTTACAATGGCACTTTGGGGTTTGTTATTATTCATATCTTGAACCATTAATTTAATTTTTAAAAACGAAAAAAGCGGTTTATTTATTGCAAAACCGCTTGAATAGAAAAACTTTTTTCAGCATCACTTTCTCAACGATAACGCATTGATAATTTCACGGTATCGGGTAATATCTTTTTTTGCCAAGTAATTAAGCAATCGTTTTCTCTTGTTTACGAGTTTAATCAATCCACGACGCGAATGAAAATCCTTTTTATGGGTACTTAAATGATGTGTAATATCTTGGATTCTCGCCGTTAAAAGTGCAATTTGAACCTCGGAAAGTCCGGTATTTGTCGGGCTTCCACCGTATTTTTTGATTAGTTCTGCTTTTTGCTCTTGCAAAATCATAAATTACTCCCAATAAAGAATTACAAATTTAATAAATTTTTTTGTTTCCAGTTAGACAATAGGCTAATATTTATTTATAATTTCTAAACAAGTTTCTTTATCACGATTGAGTTGACGAAGAAGAGCATCGATTGAGTCGAACTTTTGCTCATAGCGAATAAATTTTAAGAAATGAACAGACAAATCTACCCCATACAAATTTTGCTTTAAGTCGAAGTAGTAAACTTCAAGGGTTTTTGGATAGTTTGTGTAAAATGTTGGGCGTACACCAATATTTGCCATTCCATAAAATTTTTTGCCCGAAAGCTCTGAGTAAACAAGGAAAACACCATTGGAAGGAACAAGTTTATTTACATCGTCGAACATAATGTTTGCTGTTGGGAAACCTAATTTTGCTCCACGCCCGTCTCCTTCGATAACTTTGCCACGAATGAAATAATCGTAGCCCAAAAGTTTGTTCGCTAGTTCTATTTTATTGTCGTGCAAAGCATTCCGAATTTTAGTACTCGATACAATAATTTCATCGAGAATATATGGCGAAATTTGTTCAACTTTGAAATTAAATTTTTGGGAAAGTTTGTTCATCAGTTCAAAGTTACCTTCTCGATTTCTACCGAAAAGATGGTCGTGTCCAATCAGAATCAAGGTTAGTCCAACTTTTTCGACTAGAAATTTTTCGACGAAATCGGATGCTGGCGTTTGTGAAAACTCTTTTGTAAAAGGCGCTACTAAAACTTCGTCGATTTCAAACTTCTCGAAAAGTTGTAATCGTTCTTCAATTGTAGTAAGAAGTTTAATAGGTTCCTTATTCTCTTTTTTCAAGACTATTTGTGGATGGGGTTGAAAGGTTATTATTAGTGATTTGCCACCTAAATTCCTCGCAAGTTCACGGAGTCTCTGTAAAATTTTCTGATGTCCAAGATGTACGCCATCGAAAGTTCCTACCGTAACTATATGGTTTTTTGAATGCTCTATTTCGTCAAAACTTCTATAAATTTTCATTCTTTACCTTTTTAACATTGTTGATATCGACTAACTCTTGAATTTGTAATGAATTCTCGACCGAAAAATTTCCAATTCTTGTTCTCCGAAGTTCAGAAAGATACGCTCCGGTTCCCAATGCCTTTCCTATGTCGTTGGCAAGAGAACGGATATAAGTTCCTTTTGAACACTTAACTTCGAATGTAACAAAGGGTAGGGAAATTTTTTCTACTGTTATATTGTAAATGGCTACTTTATTAGGTTTAAGCTCCAGTTCAATATTTTTCCGTGCAAGGTTATAGAGTTTTCTTCCTTGTAGCTTTTTAGCAGAAAACATTGGTGGAATTTGTTCATATTCTCCTATAAATTTAGAAACAACTTCTATTATAACATCGGAATTTAAATGAGCAATGCTCTTGGGATTTTCTTCTTCGGAGGTTCCATCGAAAGTTTTAGTCGTATATCCAAGTTTTATGGTTGCAGTGTAAGTTTTGTCCAAATTTTGGAATTCGCTTTGCATTTTTGTAGCTTTGTTAAATAAAATAATTAATAATCCTGTTGCAAAAGGGTCTAATGTTCCGGTGTGTCCTACCTTTTTTGCTCGGAATATATTTCGCAATTTGGCAACGACATCGAACGATGTCCAACCCTTTGGTTTATCAATCAAAGCGATATCTAATCCATTGGCAGGGCTATCGTCCCAGTAATTAAATTGCTCGAAATTTTCTTTTGAAAGTATGAACATTGCTTAGTACTGAATTGGGAATAAGTTAGAATTTTGAATGATAAGAAAGTATTTTCGAATTAGTTCTTCATAATCTTTAGTATAAGTTTGTTTCAGTTCATTGATAATTTGCTCGAAAGTTTTTTTGTTGAGAATTTGTGGATTTATTTCTGGTGGAGAAGTTTTCGAGAGTTCTTTTCCCGGCGCAGATTCTCGTCTTTCTTCGAAATCACGTTCATATATGGATTTGGTGGCGTCGAGTAGTCTCGAAAGTATTCTCTCTTGCCTTTTTAATGTTTCGGGTGTAATTTGCCCACTTTTCATATCCGATATAACTTCTTGCATTTCTTGAAGAATTTTTTCCAAAGAGCCAAGTATTCTTTTATCTTGTTGTGGGAGTTTCTTTTGTTCATTGTTAAGGTCTTCGAGTGCTTTTTGTGCTCGTCCTTGTTCAGCAACAATGCGTGCAAGTTGGGTTTGTTGTTCAGGCGAAAGATTTCCTTGGTTGTTTGCCAGCTGTTGAGCCATCTGGTTAATTGTTTGCTGTGCCGAGGCTATTTGTTGCAATCTTTGCATAAAATTAAATGCTCCGCCCTTGCCATTTTGCCCCATACCTCCTGGGTTATCGCAAGCTCCTTGCCCTTGCATCGAAGCAAGCATCGATTGAATTTGCATAGCTGCATTGTTCAAAGATTGTATAGCTTGGCCTTGCGAGTTCATAGCATTATTTATTCTTCGATTTGCTAAATCATCGGTTGCTTGTTGCATATTTTCCAAAGCTTCTCCGAGCGAACGAGCCATTTCTGGGGTTACCGAAAAAGTTTTCTGCGATAATTCAAAAAGTT
>CAZPSM010000005.1:17004-23135 GCA_964589125.1 uncultured Hyphomicrobiales bacterium
GATTGGCAACATTTATTAGTGCATCTGTTAAATTGGATTCTTGGCGCGCGAGTTCAGGAATCTTTGTTGAGTTTACATCGCTTTGCTGTGTTTGTTTCCTAATTTGGCCTTGCTCTTTCGAAAGGGTTAGAACATCATTCAATGCTTTTTGAAGTTTTTTAATTGCTTCTTTGCTCGTTCTATTCTCCATTTCTTCTTTTAATTTTTTCATTTTTTGAGAGAATTTATTCAACCGGTTTTTTGCTCTTTGTTGGGATTGGCTTGCTTTGTTAAAATTGCCGCTTTCCAAGGAGTTTTCAGCATCCTGCATATCTTGATTTGTTTCTTCTGGGGAAAGCTCCGATTGTGCTTCGTCCAACTCGTTGATTGGCATATCTTTGTCAATTTCTTCCATCAGTTTTCTTAAATCTTCGATTTCTTTATTTATACTGTTGAGCTCTTTTTGGAGTTGATTTTGACGTTGGGCAAGTTCTTTTCGGAGATTTTGGTCACTTGGATTGGAATTTTTAGTCTGTTGTTGAAGTTCTTCTTGTTTGCGGAGTAGTTCTTCTGCTCGTTTTAATAGAGCATCGGTTTTTTGTTCTGCTTGCAGTCGTTTCAGTATTTTGATTGTTCTTTCAAGATTTTGTCTGAATTGTTTTTCATCGAATTTAAAGTTTTGAAGAGCATTTTTGATGTCTTCGGGCGAAAGTTTTTGTAATGCTTGTTCAAGTTGTTGTTGAAGTTTACGTAGCTCTGGTGAATTTACCTCTTGCAATAGCTTTTGAAGTTCCATATACTTCTGTAATGTCTCGGGTGAAAGGAGATTGTTTTCGGTCATTCGGCGAGTTAGTTCTTCAAGATTATTTTGTATTTCCGATAATTTATTGGTTAGTTCCTTTTGTTTGTTTACAAGGTTTTCAATTTTTTTCTTTTCGCTCCAATCCAGTTGATTTTTATTCGGTTTTTGTTGAAGTTCGCGTTGTATTTCTTCCATTTCCTGCTTAATTTCATTTGCTTGTTTCAATGTTTTATCTAATTCCTTCGAAATTGAGTGCTGAGATGCACTAGTTTCTTTCAAGACATCGTCCAAAGAAGGAAGTTTAAGCCGAATAGACTGGGTCCGAGTAGTCTTTGGACCAGTAACTCGGTCGTTGTCTGCAACTTCAACGAAAAACTCATATTCATCGGATGGAGATATATTTAGTTTATTTAAATCCCAAATGAACGGAACTTGCATTTCCGTTTGGTTATTTGAAAATGGGATAGAAATTGTTGAAAACTTTTCCCAAGGGGTGGAATACTCAGAAGCAGTGAGCCTGTAATAGAGTTTAAGGCTGGAAAATCCATAATCATCAGAGATAAAGACCATCATTGGTAGAATCGCGTTCTCGGAAACTGTTACATCTGTTTGAGGTTCAAGCAACTTAATATCGGGGTAATTATCTTTTGAAACCACTATTTTATATTTCAATGGGTTTTCGTTGTTTAAGCCGTCATAGTCTTGTAGTTTAATGTAGTATGTTCCCGAAAAGCGCGCATTAAAACTACCAGAAGCCTTGTTGCCCTCAACATTCATTTGGTATATTATTGTGTCCAATTGTTGGGTAGTAACTGAATCTGTGAATGATTCTTTAAGCAAGATAATTTGAGCATTTCGAACTTTCTTGTTTGCAGTTACATTTATCAGCACTTGTGAGCCAATTAATGCATTTATGTCGGCATTCTGTTCCGTAAAGGACACAGGAGGGCTGTTGGTATATGCAGGAGGGATTATTTTGCCGGCGATTGATTCAACGAGTGGATGTTCGATGACAGCGATTTCGCCAATATCCGAAAGAACCTTTTCTGTAACCCAATTAGCTTCTGCAAAAAATTTGACAGAATTTTTCACCGAAAGCAGTTCAAATTTGTAAATATTTCCCGAATCCAAAGAAAGTGGTATAGTTTCGTAATCTCGTTGCTGTGTTTCTTTGATTTTAAGTTCAATAGTTTGTGGTAGGGTGCCATAACCTCTTACCTCGATTCGGATGTTCTCGCCTCTTTTGGCTGTAGCATATTTGGGGTGTATTTTTAACGAGAAAGGAGCAGGTGGAATGAAAGATTTATTGAAATTAACTATTCTATAAAAGGCGAAACCAAATTGGGAAAAAGATGCTAGTAAAAGCAGAAGAATAATCAATGAGATAAGGAAAAGTAACCCCGAGCGTCTAAGATTCCGTTTGTCCAGAACAACAGAGAAATCTTTACCGACTGAACTTTCGTAAGCCGTCTCAAACGCTTTGTGGACAAAATACTCCGAAGTTCCACGTAGATATTCTGAGTGGCGCATTAACTGGATAGAGTTGGATAGCCTGTCTTTTATATCGGGATAATATTGACCGATTTCAAAGGCTAATCCATCGAGTGAAATTTTGCTTTTAGGTGAAAACAAAGTACGAGCGGTTGGATACAGCAGAAAAGAAAGAGAACCAGCAAAAGAAAAGAGAAGCAAAAAGAATAGCGATGCTCGAAAAACTTTGTCTCCTTCGAATAATAATTCAAATGTTGTCAGTATGATTGCGGCGATTGTAGTGATAGCCAAAGCACGAAATAATGAAATAAGAAAAGAGTAGGTTAATTTCAAATTCTTGAATTTTCGGAGTTTATCGGTTAATTCTATGTATTTATATTGAATATCACTCATATTATTTTAGTGTGTTAGTGCATAAACTACAATGTTAGTTCCCATTTTTAATGCTTTTTCGCGAAGTTCTGGCGGGTCTTTGTGTACATCGGGGTCTGTCCAGCCATCACCAAGGTTCGACTCGTATGTATAATACACACATAATCTTCCATTATGGAATAATCCAAGTCCTTCTGGGGGTTTGTTATCGTGTTCGTGGATTTTTGGTAACCCTCTTTCAAATTTGAAATGAATTGAATAAATTGGGTGGCTGTAAGGAAGTTCAACAAATTCTTGGTCGGGAAAAACCTTTTTCATCTCTTTGCGAATGTATTTATCGAGTCCGTAGTCGTCATCAATATAAAGAAAGCCGCCATTTTTTAGATAAGTCCGAAGATTAGCAACCTCTTTTTCTGAAAAGTTAACATTCCCATGTCCAGTGAGGAAAAGGATAGGGTAGAGGAACAAATTTTCGCTTGCTATGTCAACCCATTCATATACGGGTTCAACTGGTATATTTGTGTTGGTTTGGATAAACTTAAGTAGATTAACCTCGCCGGAAGGGTCGTTGTACCAATCGCCTCCGCCGGAATACTTCACCCGAGCAATTTTCAAACCACTGGAGATACTTTGTTGCTTTTGGGCTAAAAGAGTAAAATGATAGGTTGCAACAAATAGAAACAATAAAAATAATCCACTGCTTCTCATTTTATTGAAACCAGCAAGTAACAATTTTTTTCTGCTCCTTTTCAAAATCATCATAACCAATCAAATTAATTATTCTTTCTTCCACATTCAAATTTGGGAACATTTTTTTTGCCATCTCGATTTCGTAACTTAAATCTCCTCCTTTATAAAGAACTATTTTACCATTTTGTTTCACAAGGTTTTTAACCCAAGAAACAATAGTACCGATTTTTGCTACTCCTCTCGATAATACAACGTCGAAGCGTGCCCAATTATTTTTGTTTTTGCTAAAATCTTCGGCTCGACAGCAAATCACCTCGATATTTTTTAAGCCTGTGTGTTGAGCAAGCATATTGGTAATTTTCATTTTTTTTGCAATTGAGTCCATCAGTAACATTGAAATATCGGGGCGGACAATTTTCAATGGAATGCCCGGTAATCCGCCGCCAGTTCCAACATCCAAACATCTTGCTTTTCGTGGAATATTGATTAACTTCAATACCGAAAGTGAATGGAGTATATGCTTTTCCAGAAGATTTTCGATGTCTTTCCTTGAAATCAAGTTAACCTTTTCATTCCAATAAATCAGTTCTTTGGCGAAACGTTCTATTTGCCGAAGTTGTTCAACTTCCAATATGATTCCGTTGGAAGAGAGTATTGTCCAAAATTCAGTTAGTTCCATACTTAAACAATTTTAATAGTAAGTTGACGTTTTATTATTAATTATCTTTAAACAATACTTATTTTTGGTGATTTATTATATGGCATCATCAATCGGTAAGATTTATGAAAGGGATAGAGTTGTAAGTGTTTTAACGGTTGATGGGAAGTTTAGAATTTCCGCAATTAAAAATACGTTTACTGCTCGAACTGCGCAAGAACGCCACAATTTACCAGAAATACCGGCGTTGCTTCTTGCTCGGGCACTTTCATCGGCTTCGCTACTTGCCGTTTTTTTAAAAGGGGAAGAACGCATAATTATTGATGTGGTAGGCGATGGTTTAGTACAGAAAGTTTCAGCCGAAGCCATACAAGTTGGTGAAGTTCGGGGATTTGTTGATTACGATAGCAAAGTGAAATCAATCCCAAATGAACAATTTGATTCTGTGCTTGGCTCTGGAATTTTTCGTGTGATTAGAATACTTTACAATGAACCAGAGCCAATTGTTGGTATAGTAGAACTTATCCGTGGCGACATTTCTTCGGATTTAAACTACTATTTTAGTAAATCTGAACAAATTGTTTCTGTTGTTTTGCTCGATGCCGATACAGATGAAACCGGCAAAATTGTTAATTCTTGTGGTATGATTGTACAATCTATGCCCGATGCAACAGAACAAGACAATGAACTGATGTTAAAACACTTACAAAGTATTGAAAGATTAACGAAATATATTGATTTAAAATCTGACTTACCGAGTGAACTTACGAAACTAATCCCTCGAGGTTTCCAGATACTGAAAAATGACCGTGTTGACTTCTTCTGTCGATGCTCCAAAGAAGGATTCATAAATAAACTTTTGCTAATGGAATATAGCGACATACAAGAAATGCAGAAAATGGGGCAAAATGAACTCGTTTGCCGATACTGCAATGAACATTATTATCTAACAGACGCAGACTTTGACCGAATTAGCAAAATTATAATGGCAAAAATGAATTAAAAAATTTTACTTGTTTACTTTTGCCAAGTATATATAGGCAATACCAAAACTTAATGGTATTGCAGCCTCGTCTTTGAATAATCTAGTTTTTCGTAAAATATCTAAAAATTTTTCCCCCGATGGGAATGCTCTCGATGAGTGAATTAAATATTTGTATGCTTTGTAATCACCGCTTAGCAATCCCCCGAAAGGGATAATAAACAAGTTTTCGTATAAGCGATAGAGAGGCTTAAGCCATCCCTTTGGGGTTCCGAACTCAACTATGATTATTTTTCCATTCGGTTTTAATATGCGTGCCATTTCTTGCAAACATTCTTCAATTGAGTTTACGTTTCGTATACCATACGAAATTGTAGCAACATCGAAAGTATTATCTGGAAAAGGGGTGTGAAGAGCATCAGCCCGAATAAACTTGATTTGATAGCCATATTGAATAGAACGGTTCTGTGCAATTTCAAGCATTTTTTCTGAAAAATCCAATCCTATAATTGAGATTGAAGGATTTCTCTTTGCAAATTCAAAAGCGAATTTTCCCGTTCCAGTAGCAAAATCAACAACAGAAGAGTTGTTGTCGAGTTCTGCAAGTGCAACTGCTTTTTTTAGCCAAGTCCTATGAATTCCTAAACTTAACAAGTCGTTTATCAAGTCGTAGCGAGTAGCAATTCGGTCAAACATTGAGCGGATAAATTCGGTTCGTTCTGCCATTTTAATCGACGATAATTGTATCGGCTCTATCTGGACTGGTCGAGATAAAAGACACTTTGCAGTTAAGAAAATCTTGGATGAAGGCAATATAGTCTTGTGCTTCTTTTGGAAGTTTGTCGATTTTATCAATTCCTACAAGGGATTTCCTCCAACCATTAAAATTTTCGTAAATTGGCTCAACTTTGTCGAGTAGAAATGCCTCCGATGGAAACTCCATAGTAACTGAATTGTTGATTTTATATTTTGTGCACACTTTTATTTCATCGAGTTCACTTAAAACATCGATTTTAGTTAAGGCGATTTCGGTAATGCCATTTATCATAACCGAATACTTCAAGGCTACTAAGTCCAACCAACCACACCGTCGAGGGCGTCCGGTCGTTGAACCGAATTCCCTTCCCTTTTGTCTTATATGCTCGCCCACTTGGTCT
>CAZPSM010000005.1:23157-29714 GCA_964589125.1 uncultured Hyphomicrobiales bacterium
CGCCCAATTGGTCTTTAAGTTCGGTTGGAAAAGGACCATTGCCAACTCTTGTAGAGTATGCTTTTGCAACACCTATTATTCTGTTTATTTTGGTTGGTGGAATACCTAAACCCGAGCAAGCACCTCCCGAGGTAGGACTTGAACTAGTAACAAAAGGATAAGTTCCATGGTCTATATCGAGAAGTGTTCCTTGTGCTCCTTCGATAAGGATGTTTTTGTTATTGTCTATTTGCGAATTCAAGAAGTAACATGTGTCGGTAATGAAATTTGAAATTTGAGCAAGGGCTTGCAAATAGTTTTCTACAATTGTTTCAATTTTATCGTCAAAAGGTTTTCCATAAACAGAGGTAAGAAGTTTAAGCTTCTCTTGGAAATTGTTAAAGATATGCTTTTTTATACGTTCTGGGAACAGAGCCTCGATGGAACGGATTCCGCAGCGGGAAAATTTATCGACGTATGCCGGTCCAATACCTCGACCGGTCGTTCCTATCGAAGATGACGCACATTCTTCACTCGCTTTATCTATAAGTTTGTGATAGGGAAGAATTAGGTGGGACTTATTGCTTATTAAGAGCCTATTTGCTACTGAAATATTGAAGTTGTCGAGGAGTTTGATTTCATCGATAAGAGCATAAGGGTCAACAACTACGCCATTACCTATAACACAAACTGTGTTGGGATTTAGAATTCCAGATGGAATCAAATGTAAGATGAATTGCCTTCCTTCGAAAACTACGGTATGCCCGGCGTTGGCCCCTCCTTGGTATCGAGCAACAATATCAGTGTTGGAACTTAAAATATCTACAATTTTGCCTTTACCTTCGTCGCCCCATTGAGAGCCAAGAACTAATGTAACACTCATTTTAGTTGTATTAAAAGTTAATATAAATTAGAATACAAAATAGTAAATAAAAACAACTTTTGAAAAGATTTCTGGATATCTTTTTATTTATGGATTTATAGTGTTGCAATGAAATCTTCTAATGTTCGATATTGTGAGAGAATACTATCAAGGTGCGTAATTGTCAATAGTTTCTGAATTTTTTCTGGAACGTTTATCAATATTAATTCGATGGAGTCTTTTTTCAAAGTGGTGTATGCAGAAACTATCATTCCCAGTCCCGAACTATTCATCAATTGGACCTTACAAAGGTCGAGGACAAGGAATTTGAAACCACTTGTTTTTAAAGAATTTGTGTAATCTGAAAAAGCGAGAGCCGAACCCCCTCCAAGAACTTTTTCCGGTAGCTCAACAACAGAAATCTCTGGGTGGCTTGGAATACTTAGCGTTTTAATTTGTTCCATTTTAAGATTTTGCTAATACTGGTTTTTGTTTGGTTTCCTCTTCAAATTTCACTTTTTTCACTTTCTCCAAGTAAAAGACAACGAAAGCAGTAGCAATAAATATAGATGAGTATGTTCCTGTAATAACACCAACCAACATCGTAAAAGCAAATCCTTGGAGAACAGGACCCGAGAAGAAGACCATAATAGTCAAAACAAGCACAACAGTTAAAACAGTTATGGTTGTCCGCGAAAGCGTCTCATTAATACTCGAATTAGCTATTTTAATAAAGGAAATTCCTTTTTGTTTCTCTCGATTCTCGCGAATTCTATCGAAAATAATCACAGTATCGTTTACGGAATAACCGACCACGGTTAACAGAGCAGCAAGGATTCCTTGATTAAATTCTAAGTTAATAATTTGTAGTTTGTCGAAAACAATAATCATCCCGATTGTAAAAATAACGTCGTGGATCAAAGCTACAATTGCCCCTAAGCCGAATATAAATTCAAATCGGAAACCAATGTATATTAGCATAGCAATTATAGCCAGTAATACTGCAATAAAAGCCTGATATCGGAGTTCCTTTCCTATTTTAGGCCCAATCGTATCTTTCTTTAAAATTTCAATTCCATAGTCCTTCAAAGTTGAAGTCAGAATTGTTTCAACTTTATTAAGTTCGTCTCCAATTTCTTTTAGTCGAAGAAGAAATTGGTTTGCTTCGCCATAAGATTTAATTTCATCGGGAAATACTTTAGCATTCAAGAGTTTTTTCCGCAATTCATCGGTGGTTAGGTCCTTTTGAACTTTAATCGCTATTTCGGAGCCTCCTGTAAAATCAATTCCAAAGCGAAGCCCAAAAATAAAAATTAGTAAGATGCTAATTATTGTGCTAATTCCGGACATAAGAAAGAAAAAATTCCGTTTTCCGAGAAAATCAATATTTGGCTTTTTAAAAAATTGCATATTTAATTCCTTGATTTTTACGCATTAACAGATTTTGGTTGACCAAAACTAATAGAAGTTGCTCCCAGATTTAGAGTAATTTGGAATAGTGCTTTCGATATAAGTATTGCAGTAAATAAGGTTGTTATTATACCAATCATCAGCGTCATAGCAAAACCTTGGATTGGGCCACTCCCGAGGAAATACAAGATAATGCCTGTGATAAATGTTGTAATATTAGAGTCGAGTATAGCAGAAAGTGCTTTCGAAAAACCTTCGTCGATAGCAGAGCGGATAGACCTCCCTTTTTCTAATTCTTCACGTATTCTTTCGTAAATTAGAATATTTGCATCGACAGCCATTCCAAGAGTTAAAATAATTCCGGCAATACCAGGTAATGTTAGTGTTCCTTGAAAAGCCGCCATAATTGCAATAATTAATGCAATATTGATTAATACAGCAATATTGGCATACACGCCTGCTAATGAATAATATATTGTCATAAATAGAAGAACAAGAACAGCAGCAAAAAGAAGCGATTGAATACCTCGTGCAATTGAATCTTCACCAAGAGATGGTCCAACAATTCTTTCCTCGATAATTTGAACAGGGGCTTTCAACGCACCTGCCTTTAACACTATTTTTAAAAGTTTAGCTTCCTCGGAACTCGACATACCGGTGATTTGTGAATTGCCTCCAACAATTTTTTGCTGGACAACAGGAGCCGAATAAACTTGGTTATCGAGTACTATTGCAATTCTCTTTTTAATATTTGCTCCTGTGATTTTTGCCCATTTGTCGGCACCATCGCTGCTCATCGACATTGTAACAATCGGTTGGTTATTTGTTGGGTCGTATGTTGCAATAGCATCGGTTATTACTTCCCCGGTAAGTTCCGGCTCCTTTTTGACAGCATAAAAAGAATAGATGTTATATTCCTTACCTTTGTTATCGCGGATAACTTCGGGTTTAGCACTCCGAAGTATTTCTATATCATAAGGGAGCAAGGAGCGAATTTCCTTGCGATTTATTATTGCTTCAAGTTGTTTCCATGCGTTTTCGAAAATTGAAAAACTGTATTCGCCTTTCGGAACTTGTGAAGCATTGTAGAAACGAACATCGCGTTGGTATTGTGCCCTTTCTGCATTTGGGGGCATAAAACTTGTTTCGAACAATGTTGTAAAAGGATGGTCTTCGATATATTTTCGAGTCTGTTCCTCTTTTGAAAGCCCGGCATAAGGATTAGTAGTATCAGGTCCTTGCGATTTTTCTGCTAATGTGGTATCATTTCCAACCGTATCACTTTCCAATTTAGTTTTTTCTTTAGAAACAGTTCGGCTTGTGTCTGCAGTTTTCAATTCTTGTTGGCTCTTTATAGTATCTTCGGGAATATTAGAAACAGATTTTCCAATTTGTTTTTCTTTTCTTAAAAACTCGTCGATTTTATAGAAAGCAGAAACAAGATTTTCGTCGTTTTTAACGAGTTTAAATTCAAGCCGAGCTGTAGTTTGTAACAATTGTCGCATTTCTTTTTCGTTCGTAACTCCGGGCAATTCCAAAAGGATCCTCCTTTGTCCAATTTTATTTATTGTTGGTTCCGATATGCCGTATTTATCTACCCGCTGGCGTATGACTTGGAGAGCTTGGTCGATTGCTTCTTGTTCATTTTCCTTAAGTTTTTCGACTATCTTGTCCTCTGAAATTGTTACATCACCACCAAAGTCGTAGTAATCGGAAAGAAACTTGCGCTTCGGGCGAGCAATTTGGTCGAAATTACGCTTGAAGATATCGACTATATCTTCGTTCGATTGAGAAGATTCAGCTTTTGTCTTTTCGATGATTTCGGTAAATAAATCGTCGACTGCATCCCGTTGTGCTAATTCTTCGAGCATCTTCAAAACATCGACTTCCAAAGTAACATACATTCCACCACGCAAATCGAGCCCGAGTTTAATGCGATTGGCTTTAGAATTTAGGAGGGCTTCGCCATAGTGCTTTTCAAAGTACTCAATTTTTGCTAATGAATCTTGGGGATTCTTTGCCTTTTTAGCTTGCTCAAAATATTGGGTTCTTAATTCTTCTAGTTGGTTGGCTCTATATGTTGGGTAAAGTAAAAATATTGCAATTATTATTGGTATTATTACTAGAAGAAACTTTCCGATTGACTTTTTCAAATTAGACGCCTCCCTTCTAAATTAGTTCAAAACTATTTAAAAAATACAAAATTACAATTTTAATCTTAATTTAAAATATCACAATTCTTTTTGGATTTTCATTTATGAGCTAAATGATTATTGAGCAGTAGTATCAATTGTAAGAGATTGTATTAGCCATATATTATCATTCTTAATTGCTGTTACTCGAATGGTTTTTAAATAGTCAAATTCAACAGATAATCTATGGAGTATAGAATTTAATGTATCAATTTTGAAATACGTGATAGGTTTTTTAGCAATTATTCTTCCTAATTGGTTCAGTCTATCTTGCAAGTCAATTATTTGTTCTGTGTTGAAAACACTATCGCCTGTGGTGAAAAGCTTTGTTGCCCCGAAAATGTTGCCTTGTGAAAGTTCACCGGACAAAAGAGCAACTGTTCCAATTGAAGTGGAAGGGTCAGGAGAAATTTTGTTGCTCTTTTTTTTCTCAATTAACCGTATAAGTTCGCAACCGGTACAAACTATGATTAAAGGAATTAATAATTTTACAATACTATATTTCATTTTAGAAACTTAATAACTTTTTGTAAAACATTTAAAAGTGCAGGTGTTGGTGCTATGAATGGGTGTTCAATTCCAAATGTATGTCCAGTGTTGGGAATAATTTCAAATATAACGAATGGATTCTGTGCCTTTTTGTAGAAGGACTCAATTTCTTTAAGAGGAACGGTATAATCTTCTGAACCATGAATAATAAGAACAGGACACTGAATTTTTTTAAGGAATTTAGGTAAATCGTAGCCATTTTGTTCGATATCTTCTATGTAAGAGAAGTTTATTCTAAGTGTCTGACCATTTCTTAAATTATCAAACTCAAGAAATCCGGTTCGTTTCCAATCTTCCAATTGGCGTTTTGAATAGCGATTAAGTGTTCCAACCGAGCCAAGAAGTATAACCTTCGAAGGAATTTGAGTTTGGGCAGCAAAAATGGTTGCAATTGCTCCACCAAGCGATTGACCAATCAAAAAAATTGTGGCTGTATCAACATAATTGCTAATAGATTTAGGCAATATTGATTTATCGTGTAGCGATTTAACGAGGAAGTTAATGTCTGCAACTTCCCTTGTAATCGTATTCTGAGCAAATTTATCTGTGTCGTCGATCCAGTCTCTATCGTTAGCTATGCCATCGTAAGAGAAGTTAAATGTTATAGCAAGGAAATGGTTTTGTGCCAAATTCTCGGCTAAAAATGGAAGGAAACCCCAATCTTTCGACCCGGTAAAGCCATGAATTAAAATAACAATTGGTAGATTCTCTGTCGTTTCGATGAAATATAAGTCACCTACTAAGGAATCGTTATCGTTAATTGTTATTGAAAAAGGGTGTTTTTTTACTTTTTGAGAAATTGCTTCGGACATTTTATCGTGCAACGAATTTTACTTTCAGCGAAATTTCCTTACCATCACGAATTACAACCACATTTACAACATCGTTTGGTTTGAATTCACGTAAAATATATGTTAAATCATATAGATTTTTTATTGTATGGTTGCCAAGTTTAGTAATAATATCGTTTCCTTTGAGACCGGCTTTTTCGGCAGGACTTCCCGGAGATACACCAGTTATACGTAAACCTTGTGGATTATCTTCAAAGTTCGGGACTATTCCAAACCAGACACGTGCATAACCCGGCGAAGCATTTTTATTTTCTTTCGTTTCAGTTTTTACAACAACATAGTCGGGCTTCTCTGTGGTATTGCCATATTTATCAAGTATTTTGTAAGCATAGTTTACGACCTTTAGAATTCCATCTGCATCAATTTTTTCGGCATCGTCGCTTGGTAAATGGTAATCTGCATGGGCACCAGTGAAGAGAAATATTACTGGAACTTTTGCTCCGTAGAAAGAAGAATGGTCGCTCGGACCATAACCTTCTGAACCTTTCGTTATCGATAATGAATCGATTGTTGCAACGGAGTCTATTACTTTGTCGAATGTTGTCGATGAGCCAGTCCCGAAAACATTAATTTTATTGCCTTGAATTCTGCCAACCATATCGAAGTTTATCATTAAAACTGTTTGTTCGATAGGGTAAATAGGATTCTTAACATAGTAGGAAGACCCAAGTAACCCTTCCTCTTCACCATTAAAAGCAATAACAATCACAGAAC
>CAZPSM010000005.1:29738-32375 GCA_964589125.1 uncultured Hyphomicrobiales bacterium
GCCCATTGCTCTGCAAGATAAAGAAGTGCCGCGGTTCCGGAAGCATTATCATCGGCACCATTGTGAATTTGTGGAACTTTACCGCGATAGAGTGAATTTTCTGTTCCCCAGCCAAGGTGGTCGAAATGTGCACCAATCACGATGTATTCATTCGAAAGAGCGGGGTCGGTTCCTTGAATTAGCCCAACAATATTTGGCACATCAATTTTTTCTGTTTCTAAATCGACTGTTATAGAAACAGTTGTGTTTGGAATAATAAAACTTTTCGGCTTCTTTGTCTTTTGCATTTCCAATTCGACTGGATATAAGTTAGCCGAGGCAGGGAAAAATTTAGCCACCTCTGTTCTGCTAGCTTGGATTGCAATAATGCCAGATTTTTTTGCCATTGAAGAAACTTTTAGTGGGTAGAAAATATTTGCAGAATCGCTTTGAACTTTTACGAAGATGACCCCAACTGCTCCATGTTCTCTTGCATTCATTGCTTTATAGGATAATTTTGAATAGGGTATAAATCGCTCATCTTTCGGCTGTCCTTCTGCTGAATCGGAAAGAACTATTACAATTTTACCTTTTACATCGATTCCTTCGTAATCGTCGTAAGCGATATCTTTTGCTGTAATTCCATAACCTACAAATGCAACTTCTCCGGTTACCGTTCCATTTTCACTTATCGCAAGAGGTTGAAATTCAACATTGACATTCCAATTTTTAGGGAAACTTTTCCACATTTCTTTTGGAACTCCTGGCCGTTCTATTAGTTTTGTCCAAACAACCGCGTTCTTATTCGAAATATGATATTTTGTTGGGAATGGGAAGTTTTGACGGTAACTTCCGTTAAATGGCTTCAAACCGAACTCTTTAAATTTGTCTTCAATAAAGGTAGCAGCCTTGAAATTGCCATCTGTAGCGGGAAATCTGCCTTCCAGTTCATCCGAGGCTAAGTAGCGTACATATTCAGCAATTTTTATAGCGTCGAGCGATGTAGCTTTTTGACTTAAAGCAATGCCTATAGTTATAGTAAATATAAATACTGCCGCAAAAGGTAACGCAATAATTCGTTTTAACATTTCGAACCTATTAATTGTTAAACATTCAGGTTACTCGGTTTTTTGTTTCCTAGCGTTTATTAAATTTTTCCAAGGGGTGTCATTAAACCAACCCTTTCCTTTTTCTGCTAATGAAATTAAATAATCTCCGATTGTGAATATCAACCAATTATAATCATCCTCGGAAAAATATACCGATTCGATTTGTGGTGCTGTATTATAAAAATCCAAGAGATAAACTTCGGAGTTAAAAATTCCGAAGTCAATTGCATTTACATCAAGGTCGAGTGCAATACAAATATCGGTTGCAATTTTTTCGATAGCTTTTTTATGCTTGGGGTTAATTGTAAGTTTCTCTTTTGAATAGCGTAAGTGCATAGGTTTATTGGGGTCATAATTAATTATTTTCAAATGTTTTTTACCCACAACAAAAACACGATAGTAATCAGTATAATCAATAACTTGTTGTATTATCATTTGCTTAGTTCCTGTCACATCATAAGCCGAGAAAAACTCCATCGGATTGTAAACTTTGTAACTGTGTGTCCCAGCGTTGCTTCGGTTTAGTTTTAGCAGCATTGGGAAACCAATGTAATCGAAAAGTTCACTCCAGTTCAACGGATAATCTAAATTCTTATACGTTTCGGCAGTTGTTCCTTCAACATGCTCTTTAGTAGGAATAATTGCCGTTCGTGGGACTTTGAGTTTGAGTTCATTTGCAAGTGAGAATTGAAAGAAGTGGTCCTCTGCACATTTCAAATACGGATTATTAATTACTGCCGTTCCTTGCAGAGCAATTTTCTTCAGAACAGATTGATACATAGGAACTTCATGGCTGACACGGTCGAAAATAACATTGTAATCGAATTCCTTTTCCATTATTACAAAGCCAATTTTTACTAATTCTGCAGAAATATCATCCCTTTTGCTATTGATATAGTTAATCAATGCAAAGGGAAATGAATTCTCGATTCCACAAAATATACCAATTTTTTTCATAATACCTCCGACTATTATGATTTAAACTTTTAGATTCTATTCAAAATTAATCAAAAGTTTTAAAAGTTAAACGATAAAAAATAATTTGGACTTTGCAATACTAAGTTGCTAATACCTATCTTAACATTTATTCGTTATAAGCCAATGTTGAAAAGACTTGCATTACTTTTAACAATATTTAATTTATTGGTAATTTTGCATTTGCAACTTTTTGAACATTATAAATATAAATGAAGAAACAACGAAGATTACTTGATAACTTCCAACCACATACTTATGAGGATTGGATTAAAGAAGCTGAATCTAATTTAAAGGGTAAATCTATTAGCAAACTTTTTTCTTCGACCTATGAAGGAATTCAAATTAAACCGCTTTATACAGAAAAGGACATTGAAAATCTAAAATATCTTCGAAGCGAATTACCCGGCTTTGGAAATTATTTGCGTAGCCAAAAAATAAGTGGGTATAGAGTTGTTCCTTGGTCTATTTCACAATCGCTTCCTTTCCCCGACCCAAAGACTTTTAATCAAAAGCTTAAAGAAGCAGTACAAAATGGTGTAAATTCAATAGTTATTAATCACTTATATAATTC
>CAZPSM010000005.1:32385-38687 GCA_964589125.1 uncultured Hyphomicrobiales bacterium
AGTTATTACAAAGCAGATGATCAATGGGATGATGAATTTAATGGATTATTTTTAGATTCTGTGATTGATTTCGAAGATGCTTTCTCTGGTATTGATTTGACTAATTTTGCCATACATTTTCATTCGCCAAGACTTTATGAACTTTCCTTGTTCTTCTTTGCCTATCTCAAACGCAAGCAAATTGACCCTAAAACACTTTCCGGAAGTTTTTGTTTCGACATCTTTGAATTATTTTTAGAAACGGGGAATATCCCAACGAATAATTCCCAGTTGAAATCCAAATTTTCTCAATTTTTTGAAGTAACTAAACATAGTTTTCCAAAGTTTTTTAGTTTGGTTGTCGATGCTACTCTTTTCTTCGAGTCGGGTGGCCATGCTGTTCAAGAAATTGCTTTTGCAATTGCCTCGGCTATCGAATATGTTAGATTTTTGGTGAACTCCGGGTTTGAACCCGACGAAATTTTGCCTAAATTTATGTTCAAGTTCTCTATTGGCAGTAACTTGTTTATTGAGATTGCTAAATTAAGAGCCTTTAGAATACTTTGGAAGAAGATAATGGAAGAATTTCGAATCCAAGTTAAAAATAGAAATGTGTGTATTTATGCAATTACCAACCAAAGGAATAAAAGTAAACTCGACGCGTATGTGAATATGATTAGAAACACAGGCGAAGCATTTGCCGCGGTTCTTGGTGGGTCCGATTTCATTGAAGTAAAACCATTTACGGAGCCATTCGAAAATTTACCCAACGACTTTTCTTTGCGGAATGCAAGAAATACGCAAAATGTATTGCTCGAAGAACATAACTTACGAGAGGTGATTGACCCTGTCGGAGGCTCTTGGTACATTGAATCTCTAACTTTTGAGATAGCTCGTAGAGCACTTGCACTATTTAAATTGATTGAATCCGAAGGAGGTTTCCTCGCTTGGGTTGAAACATCGAAAATTCAAAAAGCAATTTATGAAGTTGCCGAAAAGCGATTGAAAAACCTATCCACACGTAAAGAAATACTTGTAGGAACAAACAAGTTTCCTGCTATTCAAGAAGAAAGTCTCGATTTGGTAGACTTTACAAAAGTCGATTTGGATAACTTGAAGGTGGAAAGGAAGGAGTTGGTTTTAAAAGAACGAAACGAAGAGGCTTTAACTAATTTGCGTTCTCGATTTAAACTCGATGAATTTATGTCAGTTGTCGAGTTTGCCGAGAATTTAGGATGTATTTCCGAACTGCCCCAAGAGCCTTTTATCCCAACAAAATTGATTGAAAAACTTATAAGAATAAGAGAATCAGCCGATTTCGAATCACTCCGTATGAAGGCAAAGGAATACAGAGATAAATATGGTGGTTTCCCGAAAGTATTTTTGATGAAATTTGGTGGTGTGGCGGATTATCGCCTACGTTCCGATTTCGCTCTGGATTTTTTCCAAGTAGGAGGTTTTGAGGTTATTGAATCACAAGGTTCAGAGTCGGTCGATGATTTGGTAAATGGCTTTCTCGAATCTAATGCACAGATTGGGGTAATTTGCTCTTCTGATACTTTGTATCCAACTTTCGTTCCGACTTTGGCAACTTCGGTTAAGAAAGCAAATTCAAGTTTGATAATTGTGCTGGCTGGTTTACCCTCCGAGCAAGCCTTTATTGAGAAACTCAAAACATCTGGTGTGGATTTATTTATTCACTTGAAGTCCGATATTATTGTTACTCTAACAGAAATTTATAACGTTCTCCTTTCACCGCGGCAATAAATTTCGATATTCCCAAGTTACTAACCGAGAAGATTTGTTATCACCAATTTGTTGAGCCATTATGTTACAGAAGCATTTAGAATCTTTGTTTAAGAAGTAATATTTCAATAATTTTGCATTTAATGTTTTTATTTTTATTAGGGAATAAATTTATGGCTAGTCAAAAGAATCATTATCGAATCGCTTGGCTTCCGGGCGATGGTATTGGTAACGATGTTATGGAAGCAGCAAAAATAATCCTCGAGAAAGTGGAACTTGATGCCGAGTACATACACGGGGACATTGGTTGGGAATTTTGGTGCAACGAAGGTGATGCACTTCCACAGCGAACAATTGAATTATTGAAAAATGTTGATGCAGCATTATTTGGAGCGATTACATCCAAGCCTGTAAAAGCTGCCGAAGCAGAACTCCGTCCTGAACTTCAAGGCAAAGGATTAGTATATCGTTCGCCTATCGTCCGTATGCGACAGATGTTCGACCTTTACATTTGCCTTCGTCCCTGCAAGGCATATTCGGGTAACCCGTTGAATTATAAGGAGAACATTAATCTGGTTGTGTTTCGGGAAAACACAGAGGACTTGTATTCTGGTGTAGAATTTCATCCAGTTCCAGAGAAATTTAAATCTATTTTAAATGAACTATCACCAAATTTCGCTCCTTTTGCCGAGCAAAATACTGATGAAATTGCAATTTCTTGTAAAATCAATACAAAAAAAGCCTCGACAAGAATCGTTCGTTCGGCTTTTGAATATGCAAAACGATATGGGCGACGAAAAGTAACGGTTGTGCATAAAGCAAACGTTGTGCGAGCAAGTGATGGTCTTTTCCTTGAAATGGCGCGCGAAGTAGCCAAGGATTACCCAGAAATCGAAATGGACGAGGCAAACGTCGATGCAATCACTATGTGGTTGTTAAAGAACCCGACAAATTACGAAGTCCTTGTTGCACCTAATTTATATGGCGATATAATTTCAGATTTGTGTGCCCAAATGGTCGGGGGCCTTGGTTTCGGATGTTCTGGTAATATTGGTGAAAAATTAGCGGTTTTCGAACCTACTCATGGTTCAGCACCTAAATATGCCGGAATGTATAAAGTAAATCCTATTGCAACAATTCTTGCTGCAAAGATGATGTTGGATTGGCTCGGCGAAACAGAAAAAGCCCAACAAATCGAAAATGCGGTTGCCAGAGTTATTAAAGAAGGGAAAGTCCGCACTTACGATATGGGTGGTTCTAACACCACAATTGAAATGGCAAAAGCAATTGCCAATTACATTTAATTTTACGGGGTTCTTCATGGAAAAAATAATTATTCACGAAGTAGGCTTACGCGATGGCTTACAGATGGAAAGCGAATCGGTTCCAACTATTACAAAAGAAGAATGGGTAAAACTTTTAATCCAAGCAAATATTGATATTATTCAATTAGGTGCCTTTGTTAGTCCTAAGAAAGTTCCACAGATGGCGGATACCGACGAGTTATTTCAGTGTTTTGCATCATACGAGTCTGGATTGCATAGGACAGTATTTTCTGCACTTGTTCTTAACGAGAAGGGATTGGAACGGGCATTAGCAGTTAATACCGGTATGATATGTATGGGTGTTTCAGCAAGTGAAACACATTCGTTGAAAAACACTGGGATGACAACAGCAGAAGCACTGTCTCGGATAATTGAAATGTCAAAAGTAGCTATGAAAGAAGGAAAGAAAATCCAGGTATCTGTTCAATCGGCTTTTGGTTGTGGGTTTGAAGGAGAAATCCCTGAAGAACGAGTATTCCAAATTGTTGAGCAATACTTCAATGCCGGTATCCAGAATGTTAGTCTTGCCGATACTGCTGGGATGGCGTATCCAACAAAAGTGGAACGTATGTTTAGCAAATTAATCCAAATGAATCCCAATGCTGAATTAGCTTGCCATTTTCACAATACTTATGGGCTTGGTCTTTTAAACATTTATGTAGCAATGCAATCAGGGGTTAGTTATATCGAGACTGCTTTTGGGGGATTAGGAGGATGTCCTTTTACCAAACAGCCGGCTGGTAATGTTTGCACCGAGGATTTTGTGTTTATGCTACAAAAAATGGGACTAAGGAAAGAGATTGATATTTCTAAGATAATTGCAGTTTCGAAATATGCGAGTGGTTTTTTTATAAGAGATTTGCCTGGTTATGTTTATAAAGTCAGAGACAGAAAATGAAGATACTCGAAGGAATTAGGGTTCTTGATTTAACAAATGTATTGTCGGGTCCTTTTGCTACCTTGCATTTGGCATGGCTCGGAGCCGAGGTTATCAAAATTGAAAATCCAACCGATGGAGACCTTGCACGTAAACTTGGATGCGTTACAGAATACAACAAGAAATTAATGGGAACCAGCTTCTTGGCACAAAATTCAAACAAGAAGTCGGTGACTTTGAATTTGAAAGATGAACGCGGTAAAGAGATTTTTCGGAAACTTGTAAAAATCTCCGATGTTGTTGTCGAAAATTTTCGTCCAGGAGTTATGGAGCGACTTGGAATTGGTTACAATTCCTTAAAAGAAATTAATTCACGTCTGATTTATTGTGCAATATCTGGTTTTGGACAAACTGGGCCTGATGCGTTTAAGCCTGCCTATGACCAAATCATTCAAGGATTGAGTGGTGTAATGGCAATCAATGGAGACAAACGCCTTAATCCACTTAGGTGTGGCTTTCCAGTATGCGACACTGTTGGAGGTTTAAACGCTGCATTCGCAATTATTGCAGCACTTTTTCATCGTGAACGAACAGGAGAAGGACAGTTTATTGATGTTGCACTTCTTGATTCTATTATGCCACTCCTTGGTTGGGTCGTTGCCAATCTTATGCTTGGGGGCCAGCAACCAGAATTGCTCGGTAATGATAATTTTACCGCTGCGCCTTCGGGAACTTTCAAAACCCTCGACGGATATATAAATATTGCAGCTAACAAACAAGAACAATGGGAGACACTCGCCGATTTACTTGGGTTGTCGCATTTAAAAGAAGACCCGAGATTCAAAGAAAGGGATATTCGCAAGAAAAATCGCTTTGAACTTAACCCATTAATAGAAGAAAAATTGAAGGAAAGAGTAACTTCCTATTGGGTTGAATTACTCAATAAGAATGACATTCCAGCAGGCGAAATACTTTCGCTTGAATCTGCGTTACAACAACCACAAATTCAACATCGCAATACATTTGCAACAGTGGAAGTCGAAGGAATTGGGAATATTCAAGTTTTCAATATGACAGCAAAATTCGAAAAAACACCCGCTGTTGTGGAAACTCCACCCCCGAAACTTTCTCAGCATACAGAAGAAATTCTTCAACTTGTTGTCGGTATCGAAAAAAGCGAGATTGAATCACTACGGAAGGATAATGTAATTTAAAAAGGAAAAGAAAATATGGGACAAACAGTAGTTCAAAAAATATTAAGTCGTGCAACTGGCAGCAATGAAGTCCAAATTGGAGATATAGTTGACCCTCGCGTCGATTTGGCTATGTCGCACGAAAATGCTGCATTAGTTATTAATCAGTTTTTTGAAATTTACAGTGGAACGAATATTGAACCTCGGGTATGGGACCCACAAAGAATTGCCATGATTTTCGACCATCGTGTGCCAGCCGAGAGTTCAAAAACTGCCTCTAATCAAAAAAGGGTTAGGAATTTTGTCAATGAACAGAAAATAGAAAAGTTCCATGACATTCGAGGCGACGAAATGGGAATCTGCCACCAAATTTTACCCGAATATGGTTACGTTCGTCCGGGTTATGTTATAGTGGGAACAGATAGCCACACAACGAGTCATGGTGCTTTGGGTTCCTTTGCTTTTGGAATTGGAGCTACCGAAATGGCTTCTGTTTGGGCTCTTGGTAGAATACTTAATGTTGAAGTTCCGGATACAATCAAGGTAATTGTGAATGGAGGTTTCCAAGCCTTTGTCGAGCCAAAGGATTTGATTTTGCATCTAATTCATATTTTAGGTGCCGAAGGAGCTAATTTCAAAGTGATTGAATTCCATGGCGAGACGATTAAGAAAATGAATACTTCGGGGAGATTAACTATTTGTAATATGAGTGTTGAGGCAGGTGCTACATCGGGTATTGTGCCTTCGGATGAAGAGACAGTACGCTATCTTCGTGAAGTTGCTAACGTTCAAGACAAAATTGAGTTGTTCGTACCGGATGAAGATGCCAGGTACTGCCAAGAGATTAACATTGATGTATCAAATTTGGAACCACAAATTGCTTGTCCACATACCGTTGATAATGTCAAACCAATTAGTGAAGTAGAAGGGGTAAAAATTAATCAAATTGTTTTAGGCTCTTGTACTAATGGAAGGTTAGAAGATTTAGAAGTTGCATATAAAATACTTAAAGGCAAAAAAATAGCAAAAGGTGTTCGTATGCTTGTTTTCCCAGCCTCGGGAAAAATCTATCGAGAAGCAATTCGCAGAGGTTATATTTATGAATTAATGGAAGCGGGTGCAGTGGTCGTAAATCCAGGGTGTGGACCTTGCCTTGGTGTTCACCAAGGGGCGTTAGGAGAT